>CBKYSX010000619.1:0-3345 GCA_966690745.1 uncultured Ardenticatenales bacterium | reverse complement strand
AAGACCCGCCCTCGTGCCAAAATGGGGCATGAGCGGCAACGGCGGGCGGGTGTGCGTTCTGTAAGGGTGAATACACCTTTTAATTCATTGCTCCATCTCTTAAAAAATGGGGTAAATGAGTGAGAAAGAAACCGAGTTTTCAACACCGGCAGAAACTCGGTTTCGATGTGTATAGAGGGTTCCAATGTTATTGAAATACTTTTGTTTGATAGTTGCTAGGACAATCGCCTTACCCAGAAATCCACCCAATTTACCCCTAGTCCCATTCCCATCCAGGCAAAAATCGAAGATAGTAAGCCACAACGTAAATTGATATAGACCAATCTCCGTTTTAGGGTAAACCTCATGCCAAATCGGGTCTTTGGGCATACGGCGGCTCCGCTCATTTTGGTGGTGGATGATGCCCCGGAGCAACGCCTTATTATTGAGCGATTTTTAGCGGTAGAAGGGTATCGGGTTGCCACCGCCGGGGGAGGACTGATGGGGTTGAAGATGTACGGGGAATTGCAACCCGATTTGGTGATTTTGGATTTGCGAATGCCCGATATAGACGGTATTACGGTGTGCCGCCGGATTAAGCAACAACCGGGCGGTGCGGAAACGCCGATTTTTATGTTGACGGCGGCGTTTGAAGAGGAAGCCGTAGATCAGGCATATGCGGCGGGGATTACCGATTATATTACCAAACCCGTTAGTCTATCGGTTCTGCGCCAACGGGTACGGCAAACCTTACAGGCACAGGAAAGTTCACGTCTGGCGCAACTGTTGATGCGGGGAATTGCTGCTACAACCAGTGGACTATCTATTACGGATGCCCGTATTGCAGACAACCCGATTGTCTACGTCAATCCCGCCTTTGAACATATTACGGGCTACACGGCGGCAGAGGTGATGGGGCGGAATTGCCGCTTCTTGCAAGGTGCAGGTACCGACCCGGCGATGGTGCAAGCGATACGGGATGGAATTCGCGGGCAAGAAGCCACACGGGTGGAGTTGGTGAATTATCGTAAAGATGGGACCCCCTTTTGGAATGAGCTTTCGATTTCACCGATTTATGATGAAATCGGGCGGTTGACCCATTTTGTGGGCGTACAAAACGATATTACCGAGCGGCGGCGCGTTCAAGATGCACTACGCCACGCCAAGATGGAATGGGAAACCACCGTTGATACCGTTGCGGAATTAATTTTTCTCACCAACCCGGCAGGCAAAATTGTACGCTGTAACCGTACTGCCGCCGTGCGGTTGGGGAAGGATATCCGCAAGTTGGTAGGTAAAGCGATTCAGCCGTTGCTATTCGCACAGAATGAAATCAGCCCGAATTTTCAGAGTGGGGAAGCGGAAACGGTCTATCTGGCTTCATTGGAAGCTTGGTGTACGGTAACCCGTTACGCCCTGCGGCGGGAGGGTAATACCTACGGCGTGGTTTACTCGCTTACGGATATTACGCACCGTTTGCAAGCGGAACGGCAAGTGGCACAGGCAGAACGATTGGCGGCATTGGGGCGGCTGGCGGCAGTGCTGGCGCACGAAATCAACAATCCGTTACAGGCAATACAGATTCAACTGGATTTGGTGATGGATTATCCGTTGAGTGCCGAAGACCGGGAACGGTATTTAGAGCGGACTCGCAAAGAGATTTCGCGGTTGAGCGAGATGACGCAACGGGTGTTAAATTTTGCCCGCCCCGCCCGCCAACCCCGCCATGCGAGTTCGATTTCGGATCTCATCCGGCAAACATTGGCATTGGTGAACAAACAAATCCAGGTGAGTAAATTAAAACTCACGAGCGAGGTCGCGGACGTTTCCCCCATCATCGTAGCCCCGGACCAGATGACACAGGTATTTCTTAATCTGATTCTGAATGCAATTGAAGCCACCCCGGCAGGAGGGCAGATTCGGGTTTCGGTTCGAGAGGAGCATCATGGGGTTACGGTGGAATTTATGAACGAAGGTCCGCCGATTGCTTCCCATCACTTGCCGCATATTTTTGACCCCTTTTTTACCACCAAAGAGCAGGGCGGTGGCATGGGGCTTTCGATTAGTCATAGTATCGTTACCGACCATGAAGGCACGTTAAGTGCTGAAAATTTACCTTATGGAAGCGGCGTTTGTTTTACTGTATGGTTGCCGCGCCAATCTGTATAAAGCGAGTGTGGTACAAGGTTGTGCGACGCTCACAGGAGTAGTGCACCATGACAGTTGCCCCCCTTCTGTATAATGGTTCTGCCGAAACCATGCCCCGTATTCTGGTCGTAGATGATGAGCCGTTTCTGCGGCAAGCATTGGCACACGCCTTATCATTGGAACAATTTACCGTACTGGAAGCGGAAAGCGGCGAAGAAGCCTTTGCCTATGTTCTGGCAGGACAGTGCGATTTGTTATTGTTGGACATGGCATTGCCGGATATGGAAGGTACCGAGGTGATGCGGAGGGCACGGCTGGCGCACCCGCATTTGCCGATGATCGTATTGACCGGGCAAGCCACAGTGGAAAGTGCGATTGCGGCGGTGCGGGCAGATGCGGTGGATTATTTGTTGAAGCCGGTTTCCATGAAAGCCGTGGTTGAAACCGTGCGTCGTGTCTGGCAGAAGACGCTGATGGAAAAACGGCAACGGATGTTGCTGGAAACAATGCGTACGGTTTGGGGGGCGGAAAGCGGCGTACAAGCCGTGGAACCTGTTTTCTACACCACACAAGAGCCTACGCCCCCCGCCCCGACGCGGGATGTCGGAATTGCGCTGGATCGGGAACGGCGGCAAGCGGTGATTCACGCCAACGGGCGGCGCACCGTGGGGCTGACGGAAAGCGAGGAGGCGATTCTGGGTTGTTTGTTGGATCACCCCGAAAAGGTTTTTTCCTGCCGTGAATTGGTACGACGGGCGTTAGGCTATGTTGAAGAGGATGAATTTACCGCCCAATCGTTGATTCGCCCCTACATCAGCCGGCTTCGTAAAAAAGTGGAACCCGACCCTGATCATCCCCGTTGGATTCAGACGGTGCGCGGACGGGGTTATCTGCTGGCGGCGGGGTAGTACAGATCCCGATACTTCCCCTCTGAATATTATTGCAATGAACCCGCAAGCTTTTGCGGGTTCTTTTTTGGTATAGTGGTTAGTAGAAAAAAACCATCAACGCAAAGTCGTAGGAACTTTATTTTTCATGGAACAGGAGCAGGTTGTGAGCAAAGCAACACCGGTTTTGGTTGTAGATGATGAAGCCAATGTTGCCGATGCCCTCTGGCAATTGTTGCGGATTCATCACTTTGAGGTGCGCCAATGTACCTCAGCAGAAGCGGCGTTGGAAATTCTACATGAAGAGCATTTTGATGTGGTGATCAGTGAT
>CBKYSX010000618.1:0-3345 GCA_966690745.1 uncultured Ardenticatenales bacterium | reverse complement strand
ACGGCAGAAACTCGGTTTCAGTACCCACAATGATTACATGGGCGATTGGTTCGTGTTGATGTGCCGGTCCGACCAGAGTGAGTAGCCCAACCAGAGCATGGCGACCCCCATCGGCACTGCCAGAATTCTATCAAGGGGATGGGGGAGCAGGCTGGAGAATACAAGCGGCGATACGGCGGCGAATGCCAGCAATGCCGATCCCCATCGGGGCAAAACAGCCGCACGGAAGGTCGCAATCCCAAAGAGCAGACCGCCGAGAAGATAACCGACAAGACCTGCCACCGTATAAATGGTGGGGAGTAGACCCAGATCAACCGCACTTGGCACATCATTCAAAATGCCGAGGAAGCCTTCTACAAAAAGCGGTGCTTCGGTCGCCAGTAGCGGCAGGAAAAAGGCTTCGGCAAATACAAAGCCGGATTGTAGCACCCACGACAGGCTGAACAGTGTGTACCCCGCCACCCCCAACCAACCGGCTTTGTCCACCTGCCGGGCGTATAACCCTGTAATTCCAATCAGGAACATAAAGCACATCGCGGTTTTGAGGCTTTGGATGATGAGCCATGTGTTCGTGGTTACAGAAGCGAGTACATCAGGGGGGTGTATCGGCTGAATTCCAGCAAAGATGATTCCCGCGCCCATCGCCGCCAGCCCCGACCAACGGATGAGGCGCGAAATATCCGGCTGTGAGGTGCGTTGGTTGATGGTAGATTGAGGATAAATAGTCCCCGGAATGGGGTTGGTCTGGTGTGTAGTGGTCATGGAGGATGCTCCGTTCTCTATTGGGTTAAAATGGGGTTGTACTGATAAACAAACTTGAAGCAGGAGGGAACGACAACCCACCCCCCTTCCCCTCTCCGAAGAGGGGGCTTTCCTGCACTATCCTTTGTTATTAATACATCGGGTGTATGTTTGGGGGTACACCTGAATCACAGAAAGCAATGGCAAACCGAGGTTCCGTACTTTGCGAAGTAGCGCGTGTAATGCCGCCTGGTCCGGTACGGGTCCGGCTAATAGCGTAATACCGCCCGTTTGCCGTGACAGTAACAGACCATCGAACCACTCTGCCCAATGGTCATCCAGGTGCCCTTCAAGACGAATCTGATAGACGCGTGCATCGGGTGAGGGTTCAGGGGTGATGGGATTCACACATTTATGCCTCCTACCGTAATCATGTCGGACCTTCGTTACATTTTCTCTGTGGTTCCGGCTACACGCTTACTATAGTTGGGGACATGATGAGCTGACATCATCAGATATGATGATTGATGTGATGATTCGGGGAAGAAGCAGACGGGGAATGGTCAGTGGAAAGGCATCATGGGTAGGGAATGCTAATAGAGCAGAGGAGTTTGAGGACGGATTACAGAAGTGCAAGAGCTTCTGCGCGGGTGACAGCGGCGCGGCGATTGGTTACGCCGAGTTTTTCATAAATATGTTGGGTGTGGGTGCGGAGGGTGGTGAGGGAGATCACAAGGGTACGGGCAATTTCGGGACCGCTGAGGTCGGTGGCGAGTAGGCGTAAGACCTCGCGTTCACGGTCGCTGAGCGGTTCTATGAGGGGTTGGGTCACGTTATGGGGGGAGGGAGGTGCGCCAAACGAAGCGAGAAGGAGACGTACATATTCCGGCGCAATGTTCTGTTTGAGGGCAGTTTCAAGGAGTCGTTGCATCGGTGTTCCTTCATCTAAAAACAGTCGAACGTAGTCTTCGGGCTGTGCTAATTGCAATGCCTGCGTCAGCGACAGCAGTGCCGCCGGAACATCCCCCCGTGCCTGATGAACCAGTACTTGCGTCACCAGAATTTCGATGATGCTTCCGGTGCGTTCCCCGTCCATCGCCGCTTGCAACAGACGCTCCAACAGGCGGGTCACGTCCAAAAGTGAAGTTTCTGTCCGTTGGTGCTGATTGTTCGACAGCAGAACCCGTGCGAGGGTCAGATGTTCAAATTCGCGCAGGTAATCGGGGTCGTCCTGCACCGACAAGCCGCTTTGACGTATCCATGCAACAGCTTCCGCTATATGCCCCTGCGTCAATTTCACCCTTATCATAAGGGCTGAAATGGGGCGAACATTGGGGGAAAAATCAGCCCTGTAAAGCCGTTCTGCCTCCATCAGCAAATTGAGCGCACCGGCAGTATCTCCCTGCGCTTCCAAAACTCGCGCCATTGCCAAGTGCCAGCGATAACGATTTTGCTGAAATCCAAGATGTTCCGGCATAGCCTTGCTTTGCGTCAACAGTTCCACGGCAGTGTCCAGCCTGTTACGCTCACGGTGGAGTTCACTCATACCTACAAGTAGGTCGGCGGCACCCCGTACCATTGGCACACCCTCGACAGTCGCCCGCTGCCATGCCTGTTCATAAAGGTGCATTGCCTGATGGAGACGACCCTGCGCCAGACGGATCGAAGCCAAAATAATCGTCCCGTTGGTAATATCCGGCAGGTTCCCGGACTTTTGGAAGTTCGCCATTCCCCCGGCAAAGTTTTCATAGGCAGATTGAAGTGCGCCGTTCGTCCAATGGGCAAGACCCAGAAAGCCCATCGCCCCGCCCCGCGTCAGCAAGTCATCGTCGGGTGCTAATTCAAGTGCTTTGCGGGCATGGGCGGCAGTGGCGGCAACATCGCCGCGATCCAGTGCCAGCCCCGCACGGGCAACCTCTATCTCTGCGGGTAGATGGTAAAGTACCTCCCGGTCCCATGCTTCCGCCTTCCTGTGATTCACCGAATTCCCCGCCATCGTGTCCAACTGTTGCTCGGCAGTGAGCAACCATTCCGCGACACCCTCGCGCACTCCACTGGCAAGCAGGACATGGGCGTAGGCAACGCTAAGGACGGGGCGGCGGCGAATTATCGCTTCGGGAAGAGATTTCAACCAGCCAAGCAAAAGGGCTTCCTGCCGGGTACGGCGCAGGGCGGGCCATTCTGCCTCCACCCACTCTGCGGCACGTTCAAACGAGTTCCCGGCAAGGGCATGACGGATTGCGTCTGAGGCAGACCCTTCGCGGGCAAACCATTCGCTTGCCCGTTGATGGAGGAGGGGTACATGGTCGGGCTGTTCTGCCATGAGGCGAGATTGAAGGACATCGGCAAAAAGATGGTGATAGCGATACCACTGACGTTTGTCGTCCAGGGGAATGATGAAGAAGTTTCCCCGTTCAAGCGTTTCCAGCAGGACAGTTACTCCCTGCTGGTGGGTAACTGCTTCACACAATGGTGCGGTGAAACGGTTCAGGATGGAGGTTTGGAGCAAGAAAGCACGAATCGCAGGCGGCTGTTGTTCCAGAACTTCTTCAATCAGATAATCCACCACATAGCGGTGATTGCCCGTAAAGGTTTTGATAAAGA
>CBKYSX010000617.1:0-3347 GCA_966690745.1 uncultured Ardenticatenales bacterium | reverse complement strand
AAAAAGCCGTGCCATCGGCGTGAACGAGTTCGGGGAGCGGGAAGGTGGTTACGCCTGCCGCAGTCGTCAGGCGCACGTTGTCGGGCGCCTCGCCCTGCGCGGGTAGCGACACCGCCTCCGCCCCTTCGAACTGTAGCCGGATGTTCGCCAGCGCGTCCATATCGCGCACCACGAAGCGGGTGCCGAGTGCGCCGTCTGTACCGTGAAGTTCTAAATCAATTCCCGGATAGAGATCACGATAGCGTACCGCACCGTAGACCGGCACGGCTGACTGCCATTGGTTCGGGTCACTGCCGTAGAAGTAGCTGACGGTTGTGTCTATTGCTTGAAACGATTCTACGACCGGTGCCGGGTTCGCGCCGGGGAAGGTCAGGCGGACGTGTGCGCCGCTACCCGTTTCATCGGCGGGCAGGGTAGCGCGGCGATCCTCCGGCTCCAACCCGCGCACGGGCGGCGCAAGCGTCAGCCACAGCGCGGTGTTGGCAATCCAGAGGGTGTCACCGCCGCGCCGCACCTGATAGCGTGCGCCCGCACCGAACTGCCCCGCGTTTTGGACGAACAGCAGGGGTGCCCCCTCCGCCGCCGATATAGGAAGCGAATATGCGCCGCCCGCCGGGGGAACGGGCGTGGCGGCGGTGACGGTCAGCACCAGTCCGGCGAGCAACACGGCGACCCTGCGAAGGAAGGTAGTACGATACATCTTAACCTCTCCGGGGCGAAGGGCAGGTCATCGTGCCCATGGAGGGTCAACCTGAACCCGCGCTCGCGCTATCTGATGCGTGTCAATGTCGAGACAAGTCCCATGCCCGCGTCCCGTGCGGAGGAGTTTTGTTGCCGCGCATGGGGTAGCATGGGCGCGGTATCGTTGCGGACATCATCGGGCACGGACACTCGCGGTGCTACCGTCGTGGATGAGCGGCATCCGTGTTTTAGAAGGGAATTTGTGAAAGAGGAGGATTGAGGCTCCTACTCATTGTACCGCCGCAGAGATGGGGCGGTCAAGAGGGGTAGGTCGCCCTTGCCGTGCGGCATTTGTCACTTTTCCGTTTCCCCGCCCTGAAGGGATGGGGCTAATAGACATTGTCTGCGGGATGGGTGATCGTTTTCTCGTTTCTCATGTGCCCCTTTCCTCTTTTCTGCCCGTTTGACCAACGGCAAATAGAGACTCCAGGGGAGGGTGGGTGTTGCCGGGGGGGTGAGCGTTGGGGTGGCGGTAGGTAACGGCGTGGGCGTGTTGGTAGGTGTCGCCGTAGGGGTACGGGTTGGTGTGGGCGTAGGGGTTGGTGTGACGGGCGACCCTTTGACGATGAGGGTGATGGGCAAGGCAATCAAGGGCGAATTGTAATCGTTGCTTTGAAGGCAGAGCAGGGCGGTGTAGGTTCCATCGGACAAGCCCGTGCTGTTGAAGGTGAGCTGAACGGTGCTATCACTATTGGGGGCGGTGGAGCCGTTGGTAGTGGACGGGGAGAGCCACCCGACCGGGGTGGGGGCGGCGCAGGAAGTGTCGGCTTCGGTGATTGTCCAATTCAGGGGGCTGTTACCCGTATTGCCGATGGTGAGGGGACGGATGGTGGATTGGGGCGCGGGGTCGTGGGTTTCAATAATGGAATCGGGCGTGACCTCCATATCGGCGTAGATGACATTCACAGTGGCACGTCCGGTAGCCGTATAGACCTGCCCTGCTTCGGTCGGGATGTAATAGAGCGCGAACAAGTCGTTCAGTTCGGGGCGGTTCTCATTGAAACTGTATTGTAAGGCACCGGTGCTGTACTGATTGATGCCCACAGTGGCGGAGGCGGCATTGTCCAGTTCGGAAATATCAAAGGTTGTATCGGCGTAGCATTTATAAATTAAGCCGTCCAGCCCTTGCCCGGGGTAGAAAAAGGCGGCGGCAAAGGCAATCTGGCTGGGGGTGGGACCGGGGACATGGGACAGCCCCGCCCATTCCACCACATAGTAGCGCAAGTCGCCCTGCGCCATCACCTGAGGGGTCCGTAAGTGTGGCTCTACGGTGGCGAGGGTTTGGGTATAGACCCCGATGTAAACATTCCCGGTTTCATCATCCAAATCATCCCACAGGGGCAACACGGCATGGTCAATAACAGTGGCGGGGAGTTCGTTGTTGACGGGAGGCACATCGTCGGTGCTGTTGCCAATGAGGATCGCGCCATTGTTGCTGACGCGAATCGTGTCCGTTTCAATATCGTAAAAGGGCAAGTCAAAGGGCAGGGTGATGGTGGCACTGCCGTTGTCGGTGAGGTTCAGGGCGGTGCCGGTGGGGCTAACATCGGGGAAGATGGGGCAGGCCCCGGTCATGATGTCATACGCCAAAGGCACCATCACCGACCAGTCGCCGGTACGGTCGGTGGTGGTAAAGATGGTGGTAGAAGTGGTGTAGGCATAGGATTCCCCCGGCGCGAGGGCGTAGCGCACATTGTCCAGTACGGGACCTAAGACTGAATCGGTAAGGGTGTGCATAGAGAAGGTCATGGCACTATTGTTGGTCACAGTATGGCAGTAGGTAACGTTCGTGCCGGGGGTGACGTTGATGGAGTCGGTATCGGCACAGTCGCCGGGGATGGTGCCCACGGTGGTACGGAGCGAAATCTCATTTCCGGGGGTGGTGTCCCTCAGCGATGGGGTAGTGTCGGGGAGCGAGGGGTGTGCCTGTACCCGCACCCATGATAAGGCGGCAGTGCCAGCCAGGAGAACGACGATGATGAGGAGAAGGCGGAGACGCGCCATAGGGAACGGATTTCCTTTCGTAAGGGTCCATACGGCATGGGCATAATCGGGGGAACAAATGAGGGAACGTTAGAACTACAATCGGATGTTCCCTATTCCGGCAGGTTGAACCTCTGACGGGATGTTTTAGTAGAATAAGCATGAATGGCGATAAAGAAAATAAAGTTGTTCACTTAGACGGATTTTCTCAAGGAAAACTCCATGCCAACCCTTACCACCACAACCCCCTATTTTTCGTTGTATGAAGTTGTTGATGGCATCTATGCGGCGGTTATCAAACCGGGTACCGGGGCATTTGGCAATGCCGGGATTGTCAATATGGGCAATTACACCCTTATTTTTGACACCTTCGCCACGCCAACCGCCACCTGTTGTTTGCGCCAGGTTGCAGAGGAGGTAACGAAACTTCCTATAAGCTATGTTCTCAACAGCCACCGCCACGCCGACCATGTGCTGGGTAATATGGTTTTTCGGGAGGTACCGATTGTGGCACATGAACGCAATCGTACGCTGATGGCAGAAATGACCCCACAATTACTGGGGTTTCTGAGGGAACAAGGCAATGCCTATCTACAATCACTGGCAGATGAAATGGCGAGTGC
>CBKYSX010000616.1:0-3348 GCA_966690745.1 uncultured Ardenticatenales bacterium | reverse complement strand
CCGCCGCCGCCATGAACCCGGCGGCGATCGGGATGGCGGGCGGCAACCAGCCCCACGATAATATGCAACCCTATCTGGCACTGAATTACATTATTGCTACCGCAGGGGTTTTCCCGTCGCGCAATTAAGCGCACAGCGGTAAATAACGTCTATTCGGGTGGGGGTATGCCAACGCATATCCCCACTTTCCCGTTTTATTGGATTAGAGCATCGCTATCTCGTTGCATCTCATTTAGAAAGGACCTCCTCTCATGTCGTTCCCTTTGGCAAAACTCCATCCCCGCCTTCTGCTCCTCACCCTCCTGCTCCTCTTCCTTTTCGGGATCAATCCCCCTCTTTCAGCCGCTCCGATGGCAACCTTTGTGGTAGACCGCACCGACGACAATGCGGGCGCAACCGGCTGTACTGCCGCGCCCAACGATTGCAGTTTGCGCGGGGCAATTACGGCTTCCAACCTCGCCGCCGGAGCCGATACGATTACCCTGCCAGGTGGAACCTATACGCTTTCGATTGGGGGTACGTTGGAAGATAACAATGCCACCGGAGATTTAGATATTTTGGATAGCGTCACGATTCAAGGGGTAAGTGAGAATACGACCTTTGTGGATGCCGCCGGAATAGACCGGGTGTTTGATGTTCCCCCTTTTTTAAGCGGTATAAGGAACGTGGCGTTTATTGATTTGACGATTCAGAATGGATTGACACCTGCCACAACGGGTCAAAATACGGGAGGAGCCATCGCACATCGTTCACTATCGGGGCAACTTGGGGTTGTGAATATTTCACTTGAAGAGGTGCGGATACGTAATAACTCCACGCCAAATGGAAGTGGGGGTGGTATTGCTGTAATCAGAAATGGTAGCCTTCCTGCTGGAACGAATCCTACGGTTACTATTTTTACGAGCAATATTACAAATAATACAGCAAACGCATTGGGGAGTGGAGGTGTAGGAGGTGGAATATGGTGTAATGGTTGTACGCTCACTGTTACAAATAGCACCATCTCCGGTAATGTTGCCAATCAAAACGGGGCTGGTGCGGCATCAGGAGGAGGAGGAATATATGTTTTGGGTAGCAATTCAATAGTGTCAATCAGTCACACGACTATCTCGGGAAACCAGACCAACTCAAGCGGCGGGGGCATCCTATTAGCCCTTGGGACCGGAACCGTTTCTCTTGATTTTGTCACGGTTGCCAATAACCGTGCCGATGCTGACAACGATAATCAGGGCAATGGGGGTGGTATTTCAAACAATGCAGGTACGTTCAATATTCGCAACTCCATCATTGCGGATAACAATGATGGGCCGACCGTGACCCACCCCGATTGTAACGGTAACATCAACTCCCAAAATTACAACCTGATTGAAAACGCGACGGGCTGTACAATTGGCGGCACGACCACCAATAATATCAGTGGTGCGCCGTTGATTAACGCCCTTGCCGACAATGGCGGACCGACGATTCCCGCCCCGCAAACCCATGCGGTACAGTCCGGTAGCCCGGTGCGGAACCATATTCCGAACGGAACCAATGGCTGTGTTGGCGGCACGACCCGCGACGAACGGGGTGCGATTCGGGCGGGCGGCACGGCAAGTACGGGCGAAACCGGGTGCGAGGTGGGGGCGTTTGAATTTAACTCGGCTCCGTTGGCGGTAACGCTCGCCGCTTTTGAAGCCACCCCGGTTGCCAATGGGGTCTCCGTGACGTGGGAAACGGCATCAGAGGTGGGGAATGTGGGCTTTGATGTGTGGCGCGGCAACGAAGCCACTGCGCCTACCGACAGATTGAACACGGAGTTGATTCCATCCCAGTCCCCCGGCGGTGGGCAGGGCGCGGCGTATGAGTGGCTGGACGATACCGCACAGACAGGGCAGGTCTATTATTACTGGCTGGATGCGGTAGATGTGAACGGCACCCCGACCCGTTTCGGTCCTGTTTCGGTGGAGAGTACGCCAACGGCGGTGACGCTCAGTTCCTTCCGTAGCGGGACTATGCCCCTGATAGGGTGGGCGGCATCGGTGTTGGGCGGGCTGTTGGGGGTGGGCATTTTGTGGCGAAAAGCGAGAATGGCATAACACGGGGGGATGGAGGAACGGCGGGCGGGTCACGAGTTGCATTTTGGATGTCGTGATGGAGATGTGACCCGCCCCTACATTCCCAAATTCCTCTGCGTCCTTGCCCCTTTGCGTCCCTGCGTTACGCTGTTGGTCGTTTCCGCTTTCTGCTTTCCGCGTCCCATCTATTCCAACATTTCCCGGAATAATTTTTTGGTCTGTGCTTCCCGTTCGGGGCGTGGGGAGGGGGTGCGCCATTGCCCGCTTTGCACCAGATGGCGCGGCGGCAGGGGGCGTTTGGTCAGGCGATAGACCAGCAAACCCACCTGCCCCCGCGTTTCCTGCCAGAGATGGTCTAACAACCGTTTGGCTTCCGCTTGACTGTAGCCTACCTGTACCAATCGCCCCGCAATGGCGTGCGCCTGATCGGGAAAGACCCCGAACGATTCCACCAGCGACCGCAAAACGTGGCGCGGGGCGGGCGGGTCGTGGGTGGCGTGGGAAGCGGGGTTGTCCGGCAAAGAAGAAGTTATCGTAACGGAAGGTGTTGTAAAGGGAATAGGTTCAGGATAACGGTATTTCTGAATACTATCTTCTTCTTGATGGGACAGCTTGTCCCGTGTCCCGTCCGCTACGGGCGGCTGGGAAAGGGGCTGTCCCGTAGGGGACGGCTCTGTCCCATCGGGGGGCGGCACCAAAAAAGAGCGCGGGGGCTGTTCCCGATAGTACGCTTCAATCAGCGTCCCCTCAATCCCGTTTTGTTCCATCAGCCAGCGAAACCATTGCAACAGCCAACTACTGACCTGTTCCGGCTGTTGCATCATCCGGGCGATTGCCGCCGCATCGGTAGCGGAGAGGGATTGCGGCGCAGGCAGGCGGCGCAGGCGAAATTCCACTTCGTTCAAATCATTCAGCCGTTCCGCCAGAATTCCCGCCGCCACCAATGCCGCCCGGTAACGGCGCACCGTCCGTTCGGTTACGCCCAGCGTCTCCGCCAACCATTCATCCGCCGCCCGCAAGCCGGGGGCGGTATAGGGCATTTCTGTGCCATAGTGCGCCAGTAACCGCCAGAGGTGTTCCGCGCCTTCGGAAAGATTCGGGGTGTGCGTGTGCATAAGCATCTCCTTTTTGAGTGAACGACAGTGACGACAGCAACGACAGTGAACGGCAGAAACGGCATAACACAGAGAGACAGAGGAACGGAGGCACAGCGGAATTGTTTGGTGGTAGGGGCGGGTCACATCTCCACCGTAACTTCCAATATGAAACGTATGACCCGCCCTGCCCTATG
>CBKYSX010000615.1:0-3348 GCA_966690745.1 uncultured Ardenticatenales bacterium | reverse complement strand
CACCATTGATATACAATTCAATTCTCTGTACCAATGTGTTCGTAGTACTACTGGCGGTACTGCTAATCGTAACCTCACGCCCGGTCGGAATCGTTGTCCCGTTCGCGGGCGAATTGATTTGCACCGTCAGCCCCACCGCCGTTTGTCCGCCCCGTTCACATGCCACCAATCCCAAAACGACCAATAGTGCGACCAGCCACCATGCGCGACGCATAGAATGCTCCTCCGAATGAATATAACAAAAATGAGCATGGTATCCCACGCTCATTGGTATTGTCCATTATAAACGGATTCTGCACGAATCGTAAGGGTCAGTCCTTCTCGAAAAAGCGCTCCAAACTCTCTTCAAACGCCGCCATCGGTGCTTTGGAATCGGGAACCTCAATGACCTTGTCTTCCCCGGAGGATGAGGTGCCCGGGGAGTGGGTTGCCGTTTCTGCATCCTGCGTCCCGCGTCCTGTTCTCCCTTTCCCTCCCAGCAACTCCGCAAAAAACGCACTATCATAGGTGCGTGACCGCAGGGCTATCGGCATCGGTACGGCATGACCAAAAATCATACATTGCTGTTTGGTATCCAAACTGGCAATCCCCGCCCGAATGGCGTTGCGGCTACTCACGCCCGATAACACTGCCTCAATATCCCGTTCGTCCAGCAATTTCCCTGAAATCCGCGTCCCAATCTGGGAGAGAATTTCATCATCAATCCCGCTCGGACGTTGGTCTACAATCAGCAGGGTGACAAAATACTTACGCAATTCCCGCGCAATCGTGCCAAAAATCGTGTTGCGGGCAATTTCAGGATTGAGGAAACGGTGCGCCTCTTCAACCGTAATGACCAACGGTTTGGGCTTGTCCCCCGCCGCACGGCTCTGTTGCCATTTTTCGGTCTTTTCCTGATACAACGCCCGAATCCGGCGCGTCACCATATTGGCGACAATCATCTGATCCAACACATCATCATGCCGCCCGAAGTGCAAAATCACATGCTTCCCGTTGTTCAGATAGTCCATCATCTGGGTAAAAACGTGTTGGCTGGTGCTGGCACTGATGTAGCCGCGATCCCCCAAACGGGAAAGGCGATTATAGAGGGCTTGCAGAGAGCCAACATGGGCATTGCTCCCTTTGGCAAACTCCTCCAATTCTGCCGCGTCCATCCCGATAAACTTCCGTAACCACGTTTCGCCCAACATCCGACGTAGGAGTGCAAGGTTGGTTTCCACCGTTGCCGCCGACACACGCAATTCCCGCGCCAGCAATAAGACATCCTCGGTGCTGATTTCATCCAACGAAATTTTCAGATGATGATCGGCGCGATGGTTTTTCTCATCCAGTGAATATACCACGATGCGTGACCCAAACAGTTCCTTCAACCCTTTAACCTGCCCTGCCTGCTCAGCGTGAACGCCATAGGCATATTCATTGTGCATGTCAAAGACCAGATTTACTGCCGCGCCCCGTTGGATAATCCCACACAATAACAGGCGGGTGAGGAAACTTTTCCCTGTACCCGTGGAGCCAAACACGCCGGAAGAGCGTTGCACCAGTTTTTCCAAATCCAGGGGAATTCCGACATCCATCGTCAGCGGTTGCCCTACGTTGAAGTGAGAACCGCGCCCATCATCCATGCCAAAGACCAACCGGAAATCGGGTGCGCTTGCCCGCACCAAAGAGGCAAAGTGCATCGGAATCGTGCGAACGGGCTGAACCCCGCCATTTTCATCCGTGGGGTCTACCATAAGAAGGGGTTGAACTTCGGCGGTGGCATAGGTGGCAGTGCCGCGCAAAATTTCCGCCATGAAAGGGGAGAGGGTCGGCGGAACGCTCATCAATCCGGCATCAGTGGTTTGTAATGCCAAATCCTGAATCATCCCGAAATAGGTTTTGCTATCCCCCGCCACGACACAAAAATCCCCAATCTGAAGTTGCTCGGAACTGGTCGTTTCCGACAAGCGTACCTGCAACCCCTTGTTAAAAGTGCCACCCACCACCACACCTAAGGATGCCCGTCCCATCTTCACGCTCCTTCACGCACGAAACCGAGTTTCTGTCGTTGAAAACTCGGTTTCTTTTTCAAACGTTGCTAACATTCTATAGGCTTGAATATTTGATCCAAGCCCATACTTCTTTCTCCTACAGCAACTAAAGTATTATTTTCTATAAAGTACACACGGTTCAATTCGTCCAACTCTTGAAAAACTACATCGTAATAACCTGTAGGATTTAGTTTTATATGATTGGTTTGTTGGTTATAATCCACATAAACATCCTCACCTATAATAATGAACCCGTCAACACGACTGAGTTTATGTAACCAATTTTCTATAGATATTCCTCTTACCATGTAGGCACAGTTAAAATATTGATTTATTTCTTGGTCACTGTTGTTGGTTTCCAGATTTAACCTTTGAATAACAGTTTCATTTGTGTTTGGTGATGGACTGTATAACCATAGTATTCCCACTGTGCTTATAAAAATACACAACAGCAAAAAACTCAATAAAATTGTCACTGCAACCGCTTTTTTCATGGGTGTAATAGAGATAATTATTAGATCTTGTTTTAACTTGCAGGTGCTCCTACTTCAAATTAGCCACAAAATCCTTTGCCCGCACCACGTCGGAAGGCAACCCAACCCGCTTTGCCAGCTGTGCGATAGGGGGAAGTATACCATCAACTTGCGACATCAGGGTGTCATTCCCGAATATCTCGCCCGGTGTGCCTTGCCCCACTACACGCCCGCCTGCCAGTACGATGACTTTATCTGCCAATTCCGCCACCAACTGCATATCGTGGCTTACCACTAAAAGGGTATAACCCGCTTCCCGCAAGCCGAAACACAAGCCTGCCAGTCGTGCTTTGTCGTGCAAATCGAATCCCGACGTGGGTTCATCCAGAATCAAAACGGGTGCGCCCCCCGCCAACACACTCGCTAATGCCACCCACCGCCGTTGAATCGGGTGCAGGTCATACGGATGGCTCTCTGCAAACTCCGTCAACCCCGTTAATTCCAACGCCCGCGCCACCATTTGTTCGACCCACCCCGTTCCCATATTCGTATCCGTCCCCCGGGCTAAAGCCACGGGGCTAGATACATGTGCTTCCAAGGTATCGGGTTCCCCCTCTTGGGAGGGGGCTAGGGGGTAGGTCGCCGTTTCCCGTTTCTCATTTCTCATTTCGCCCATTCCCCCCCTCTCCGCTACGGAGAGGGGGTCGGGGGGTGAGGTTTTTCCGTTCTTCTCAAAATTTTTCGGCGCGAATGCCACTTCTTCCCAAACGGTTGACTTAAATAATTTTTCGTCTGGGTTCTGGAATAAATAGCCGACCCGTCGCGCCACCTCATGGGTTTTG
>CBKYSX010000614.1:0-3350 GCA_966690745.1 uncultured Ardenticatenales bacterium | reverse complement strand
CCGCGCATTGCCCCTTCCTGCGGATAATCGGGCATGTGCAGTTTTTCGCCGGAATATTCTTGCGGGGAGCGCACGTCTACCAATTGCCCGCCCTGTTCAACGTGTGCCAGCACATCTTCGCGGAAGGCGCGAATACGGGAATCGTTGCGTTCCTGCGCGGTGTACTGGGTGGCGGATACCTGTGGCACATCGCGGGTCAGTTCGCGCCCTTCTTCCACCCATTTGGCACGTCCGCCATCCAAAATTTTGGCGTTGTCATGCCCGAACAGTTGGAAAACCCAGAAGGCGTAGGTTGCCCACCAGTTGTTTTTGTCACCATAGAACACCACCGTGGTATCAGGGGTAATCCCCAACCGCCCCGCGAGGGTTTCAAAATCTTCTTTACTGACGTAATCGCGGCGCAAGCGGTCGTTCAAATCATCGTGCCAGTCAATTTTCAACGCGCCCGGAATATGCCCCAAATCGTATAACAAGACATCTTCATTGCTTTCCAACAGACGTACCGAGGGGTCGTCTTTGTGTTCGGCAACCCAATCAGTGGATACGAGAACATCCGGCTGGCTGTAACCACGTTCGGCGATAGGCGTACTCATCGCGTGTTTCTCCTTGTGTGTAAGGTGTTGGTGAAAGAACCAGTACGTTTCATAAACCGGAACGACGACAGGGACGAGACAAACAAAAAACCAACGGTCTGCAACAGGTTGTCACCTGCCCCTTTGCGGGGACGCTCCCCCGTTGGAGCAAACCCGTTCAGGGTTGCGGGGTGGGAGCGTTTGCCTACCGTTGGTACTGTTAGCGGACACAGCACAGCATGTGTCAAACTAGTCGGGGCGAACCTCCCACTGGCTACACATACAACAACACATGCAGTTGTTACCCAAAAGGTGTGCTTTGTTTGTCATGGCTGAAGTTTGTTTGGAAAGACGGTTTTTGTCAAATTGCGCTCTACATCCACCGCTAGTTCCGTTGCACTGCACTAGCGGCTATTGCTAAGCTGAACGGCAGTCACGGAATGTCGTATGTCGTCAGCTTATTGGTAGCCGCCAGTGGAGCAACGCGGAACTGGCGGGCAACGGCGATTGAAAGCTTTGATTACCAACCGCCCGCGCCAAAGCCGAGCAAGCCGGGGTCTTCCATCATGCTGGGGTCCCATTGTTTGGCGAGGACTTCCACGTCCGCCGTCCAGCCGGGCGCAACATATTCAGCTTTTTCTTTCACCTGTTGCACCATCCACGGCGCGTAGGGGCAGAAGGGGGTGGTCAATAGCATATCCACATCCACGATTTTTTCATCGGGCAGGAAATTGACCAATTCAATCAGACCGAGCGCGATGACATCCAAGCCGATTTCGGGGTCTACGACCTGGCGCAACGATTCGCGGATTGCTTCATCTGTCGGTTGACCACCATTTTCGACACTTTTGCGGGTTTCTTCCAGCAAATCAAGGTTGACGTTTTGATTTTCTTGGTTGAAATTGAGGGACATGAGGATTCGGACTCCTATCTATCGTTTTATAGAGAGAAGAGGGAAGAGCAAAGAGTGAAGAGTGAAGAAATACAACGGTTGTTCTTCGCTCTTCCCTCTTATTTCTTCACTCGATTGCTACAAAAACACGGTTGTCTTCGACTTTCACAGCATAACTTTGCACTGGCGTGATGGCGGGCATCCGTAACACTGCGCCGGTGCGGACATCGAAACGGGCACCATGGCGGGGACATTCGACGCAATGGTCGAAAAATTCGCCCCCGTCCAACGGTCCGTCATCATGGGTACAAAGGTTGTCAATCGCGTAGATGCCTTCGTCAGCGATATGACAGAGCAGAATTTCTTGATTCCCGACTTCCACCACCAGCGTTTCGCCGGGGGGGATGTCGTTTAAGGATGCTACGGGTGTATACATAGAGAGTGAAGAGTGAAGAGTGAAGAGTGAAGGATCTCTTCACTCTTTATTCTTCGCTCTATTATTGTCGGCTTTTGTGCAAGGCGACCAATCCCAACGTGGCACAGCGCAGGCGCGTGGGGTTGAGTTCGATGCCGCCAAGCATCTCTAATATATCGTCTTTGTTCATGGCGTGGACTTCTTCAAGGGTTTTACCAATGATAGATTCCGTGACCATGGAGGCTGAAGCCTGACTGACGGAACAGCCTTGCCCGTCGAAGCGGGCATCCGTGACTACCCCATTTTCGACCATTAACTCTATCGTGACAATATCGCCGCAGGTCGCATTGCGCTCCTCGTGGTGATGGGTGTGCGCTTCCAAATGTCCCTTATGGCGCGGGTGGCGGTAATAGTCGAGAATTAGTTCGCGGGCGTATTCGTTCATCTTACTTGCTCTTGTGGTCGTCTTAAGTATTGCATAGTGCATATTGCATAAAGGCAAGTTTTCGTAAAGACGTTCTGCCGTTGTCGTTTATGCACTATGGACTATGCAGTCATTATTCCTTATCCCCAATACTTCACTGCCTTCTGTATCCCTGCCACCAGTGCATCTACTTCCCACGGTTCATTATACATATAAAAGCTGGCGCGGGACGACGCGGGAATTCCCAAATGGTCGTGCAGGGGTTGAGCACAATGCAGTCCGGCGCGGATGGCAATTCCGGCTTCATCCAGGCTTTCCGCAAGGTCGTGCGGGTGAACAGTGGGCAGGGTGAAGGCAATTACGCCGCCGCGTCGGGCGGGGTCGGTAGGACCCAACACACGCAGACCCTCCACCTCGCTGACCGCTTCCAACCCGTAGGCGGTAATTTCAATCTCATGGGCGCGAATCTCCGCCATGCCCAGTGATTGTAGATATTGTACTGCCGCCCCCAAACCAACGGCTTCGGCAATGCTCGGGGTTCCGGCTTCAAATTTATGGGGCAACTCTGCCCAACAACTTCCCTGGCTAAACGAAACCGAAGAAATCATATCCCCGCCGCCGAGGAAGGGGGGCATGGCTTCCAACAATGCCTGCTTGCCCCACAAAATACCGATTCCCGTGGGTCCGCACATTTTATGGCTACTGAAAGAGAGAAAATCACAGCCCAACGCCTGCACATCTACGGGCATATGCGGCACGCTCTGCGCCGCGTCTATATGCACCAACGCTCCTACTGCATGGGCACGTTCAATCAAATATTCGGCGGGGTTAATTGTTCCCAACACATTGCTGACGTGCATAAAGGAGAAGAGTTTAACTTTCTCCGTCAGCAGGGTGTCCAGTGATTCAAGGTCAATCTCGCCGCCGGGGGTAATGGGTACTACCCGCAACTCAAAGCCGATGTACTGTTGCAACAGTTGCCACGGAACGATATTGGAATGATGTTCCATGCCCGTAATTAATACGGCATCGTCGGCGGTCAGGTTT
>CBKYSX010000613.1:0-3352 GCA_966690745.1 uncultured Ardenticatenales bacterium | reverse complement strand
GTGGGCAAAGGCATTGCCACCATCAATTGCCAAGCCAACAAAGGCAATCAACGCAATCGCCGCCAGTGCCACCAATACCAACGATTGTCCGCGTTGGTGGGAATAAGCGTTTGTTTTCTTTCGCATGGTATGCACTCCTACGGCGCAGTCTGAGTGAAATCGGCTAAAACCACCTGGGTGGCTTCAGCACCGATAAAAATCTGGGTTGGAAAGCCTAACATGCCGGGGATCGGTCCGATCATATCAAAAGGATAAGCAATGCCCACCGTGATAAAATCGCCCGCCAGGGGCGGGTTCGGGCTACGGTCCGGGAAATATTCAACCGAAACAGTGGTGCCGGGCTTCGTCCAATCCAGCAGAACACTGGGGCTTTCATGTTGGGTCCGGTAAATAATCGTGTTCGGGTCGGACGTGCCTACGGAACCCACATCATCAAAGGTCGTCCCATAGTAGGCACCTTCGGCGGCGGCATTTTGCATTGCCAGCCATGTGAACATCATTCTGCCCCCATCTACAATGACACTGAGGAGAAGAAGCAGAATCACCATCACTAATGCGGTTTCCGCCAAAGCCTGTCCCCGCGCCTTTTCGGACGGGCGTTCTTTCTTATGAAAAAAGTTCATCAAACGCGCTTTCATTGTGGTTGCTCCTCCGTGGCGTTTAGTAACAGCATGGAGGAACCTGCGTTCCGCCATTGATAATGGTTCGTGCCGCCGTAAAGGAAACATCTACCCCGGACATGAAGGCTATCATCACCGGTGTGACAAACTTAAATTGGGTATTGACCGTCACCACTACCCTATCACCGGGTTCAATTTGGGAGCCATCGGGTCCGCTCCCGGTAGAGCCGTTACAGGTAAAACTATACGGACTTACACCATTGTCGTACACGATATTGATATCATCGTTTTCGATGGTAATGGGAATGGCAAAACGCTCCCGTATCGCCACCCGTATTCCATCACAATCGCGCCATTGTTGGACTTCGCCATCATCCAGAATACCCGAAACCGATCCCCACCGCGCCCCTTCGCGGGCGGCATTGGATACTTCGGAATACAGAAACAATAGCCGCCCAAAATCGAACAATGCCAGAAAGACAAAGATAAGGATGGGAAGGGTGAGTGCCATTTCCACTAAACTTTGTCCTCTTTCCCGTTCACGATTAGGGCTTCGTAGGTTAAACATACAGTCAGCTCCTCTTGGTATTCATTCGACGGCAGTACATCCGGTGGAAGTCGCGGATACAGGTTTAACGTATGACTGCCACGTTCTACTCCTCATCAATAGTAATCGGTAGAAGAAGGTGGAGTTCGTGTGCATCAGCTTTTGGATTCTTACCTCTATCGTCAAGTAGTACGTTCTTCCCATTTCCTGTTTTCGACGCTTGTTGACCCGTGTATCTACAGGTAACTAGCAATCTAGTACCACTTGCATAACAGCAACTTATCAGCATAATGTAAAGAGTACGCACGGAATTTGGACGCTCAAACCCGCACGTCACTACTTAATAGACGATAGCCCCTTAAAATAGTTACGGGTTACTTGTCAACAACTTAAACAAGACGCACCCCCTTATGCGATTGATTAAGATGTTGCACAACCGTAATGACTCCCCTATCCCTATTAAGCGAGATTGGTGATTTGCGACGCAAGCGGTGTTCTTAAATTTCGGGGTGGGTTATATCCCTTTTTCCAACCCACTCTACTCCTTAGCGTACAAGTACCCATTTAGTGTTTGTCACTGGGTCGCAACCTGTAGTGGCAGGGGTATCCCTGTTACACTGCAAAGGCAGTGGTTGGTACTATACTTCGCCTCCTTCTTCGCCCCCTATTGTTCACCAACTCCTCCTACTTTAGTGACAGACGGAGGCATCCAAGTGAACCATTCATCGTCAGTCCGTCCCCTTCTTACCATGTTGGGCGCGTTTTGTCTGATGTTGATGGTAATGGCTCTCAATCCTGCTTTGACGCAGGCGGGGGCGGCTACCATCGGCGACAACAGCCCTATTCATGGCGCATCTGCCCTCTCCGGTGAAGTTCCCGGACAAACTGCTCCTGAAGCCAATCCGACCGGACAAAACTGCACCTATACGCAGGGCTATTGGAAAAACCACGAAGAAAATTGGCCCGTGACCTCATTGGTCCTGGGAAACACCACTTATACCCAGGCAGAATTGCTCGCCATTTTCAACCGCTCGGCGGGTGGCGATGCTACTTATATCCTTGCCCATCAATTGATTGCGGCGAAATTGAATATCGCTAATGGTGCGGACCCCTCTTCCGTGTCCCAGGCGGTTGCCAGTGCAGATACATGGTTAATTGCCCACCCCCTGGGCAGTAAACCCAAAAATCCTGCCCGCGCGGAAGGCATCGCTCTTTCAGTGATTTTGGACGATTTCAATAACGGGCGCATTGGACCGGGGCATTGTGACAGCAACCCGAACCCCGCGCCGACGGCAACTCCCCAACCGCCGACCGCCACACCTGAACCCCCGACCGCCACGCCTGAACCTTCACCGACAGCAACCGTGCCGCCGCCCCCGCAAAACATTTCCGGGCGGGTCTGGCAAGAAAACCGCACGCCTGATGGGTTACGGAGCGACGAAGAACCGGCAGTTGCAGGGGTGTTAGTACGGTTGTACGATGCGGGCAACAATCCCCTTGGTAGTACAACGACCAATGGCGATGGTGCGTACAGTTTTAACGGACTTACCACCAGCTCAAGTGGTGTCACGTACTACGTAGAGATTGACGAATCCAACTTTGCCAGCACCGGTGCGTTGTTCAATCTCGCCCTTACCACCCAAAATGCCGCAGGTGTATCGGAAGATCGTGACAGCGATTACCCTGTTGCCGCCCCGCATCGTTTAGAAGTCGTGTTGATGCCCGGAGCTGACGCAACCAGTATTGATGCCGGGGTCTATGTTCAAGCCCAATCCTGTACCGTCGGGCTAGACCTCTATTATGTGCTCGATCTATCCGGTAGTATGGACCTGGGCTATGGAATGGATTCGCAAGGCAACAGCATTACCAAATTGCAAGCCGCCGCGAAAGCCATTCAACATACCAACCAAATGATTTATAGTTGGAACAACGGCTCACGGGTCGGCTTGTTGACCTTCTACGGTAACGCAGGCGGCACCCAGGTCAGTTCCTTTGTAGATCAAAACCTTGAACTGTTGACCCTGAACGACCCCTTCGATCCGGGCAACACGCACTATAACAACTTCCAAAACATCCTGCCGCAATTGGGCGCGAACGGAACCACCCCCACCGCCGCCGCCCTGGAAGTTGCCTATCGCCGCTTGAGCGATTCGTGGGACAGCAACCATGTCCCGGTCATCATTCT
>CBKYSX010000612.1:0-3365 GCA_966690745.1 uncultured Ardenticatenales bacterium | reverse complement strand
GGATATGATGTCAGTACCCTGACGACGATGAACTTATAAGTTCATCGTCGTTATTTTGTCCCCGCACATCCCCAAGTCTGTTTAAAAAACATAGAAGTTACGCACTTCAAGCGAGAAACGAGGGTAGCAATAATCCCCTCCGGGATTATCTCTACCCTCAATTGTGTAACGCCTAAAACAATTAAAGAAGTCAGAGAAACAAAAAACCCGACCTTTTCAGGGGTCGGGCTTTTGTTTCTCTACAGTTTACTGCACCGCCGCCACTTTCCGTTCAATCTCATCAAAGTCGGGCAGGTTGGGCGGGCCAACATCTTTATACGCCGCCACCTTGCCCTCACGGTCAATCACCACATAGCCGCGTGAGCCATGCCCGCGGGAAGGAATATACATTCCGTATGCTTCCGTTACCGCCCCTTTCGGGTGGAAATCCGCCAACAGCGGAAACTCCACGCCCTGTTGTTGGGCAAACACCGCATGGCTATACGTGCTGTCTACACTCACCCCGAAGACCTGTGCATCCAGATTCTGAAACCGGGGCAGATTGTCACGCATACATGCCATTTCTTCGCTACAGACCCCGCTAAAATCCATCGGGTAAAAGAGCAAGACCACCGGTTTACCCCGGTATTCGCTTAAATTTTGGGTCTGTTTGTTCTGGTCGCGCAATGAAAAGTCCGGCGCGGCTTGACCAATCTCCAATGACATATTTATCTCCTTGTGGTTTCATTAATAGAGAAAGGAGAGCGGCTCTTTGCTCCGCTCTCCTTTCTATTCTCTCCACTCTGCTTAAAAGTTCAGTGATTGCCCTTCCACCGCCATTGCCGCTTCAGCGATAGATTCGCTGACGGTGGGGTGTGGGTGGACAGCGCGGAAGATTTCGGTTGCCGTGGCTTCCAATTCGTGGGCAATCGTGAACTCCGAAATCATTTCGGTGACTTCCGGTCCAATCAGGTGCGCCCCCAAAATTTCGCCATATTTCTCATGGGACAAAATTTTGACGAAGCCTGCGGTTTCGTTTAACCCTGCCGCCTTGCCGTTCGCCATCATCGGGAATTTCCCAACGTTGTAGGGAATTCCTTTATCGCGCAATTCTTTTTCGGTGTAGCCCATCGAAGCGACTTGTGGGTTGCAGTAGGTGGCGCGGGGCATCATCTTATAATCAATCGGGGGATGTTTGTGTCCGGCGATATGCTCCGCTGCAATCACGCCCTGATGACTGCCAACGTGTGCCAACATCAACTTACCGGTGACATCCCCGATGGCGTAGACATTCGGTACATTGGTTTGCATCATATCATTAATGACAATCGCGCCACGCCGATCCAGTTCGATGCCCACATTTTCCAGCCCAACCCCTTGCGATAGCGGCTTGAAGCCAAGTGCCACCAGTACGCGGTCGGCTTCCAGCACCTCTTCTGCGCCCCCGGCGGCGGGAGCCACGGTGACATATACTTTGTCGCCGCGCCGTTCCACCTTTTTCACCGCCGTTCCGGTTTTGAAGCCAATGCCCTGTTTCTTGTATGCCTTTTCCAGCTCAATCGAAACTTCTTCATCTTCAGCAGGGAGCAAATGGGGCATGTATTCGACGATGGTGACATCGGCACCATAACCATTGTAGATATAGGAGAATTCCACCCCAATCGCACCGCCGCCAATCACGATGACGGTTCCGGGAACATCTTTCTGCACAATCGCATCACGGTAAGCAACAATCCGCTCGCCATCTTCTTCCCCTTCAATCCGCATATCTTTCAAGCGGTTCCAAGTTGCGCCCGTTGCGACGATAATGTTTTTCGCACCGTATTGGGTTCCATCCACATCTACCGTATTGCCGTTTACCAGCTTACCATACCCCTTGAGGTGGGTAACACCATATTTCTTAAAGAGCGACCCCACCCCGCCCACAAACTTCCGCACAATGCGGCGGCTCCGTTCGTTGGCAACGGTGTAATCCGCGACAAAGTTATCAAACTTCAAACCGAAATCTTTGGCATGGTGAACGATGTTGTAGACCAGCGCGGCATTTGCCAGCAACGCTTTGCTGGGAATACAACCCCAGTTCAAACAGACTCCGCCCAAATCCGCCATTTCGACACACGCCGTTTTTAAGCCTAATTGCGCCGCCCGAATCGCCGCCACGTATCCGCCCGGACCGCCGCCAATCACGATCACATCATATTGATCTGCCATTGCAACTCCATTGTTTTTCGACAAGGCACGGGAAATTCATCGCCCTGTGCCGTCGGTGATTTATTGCACGTACAACTACCTAAGATTATACGGAATTGGTCAAGGAGAAAAAAGCAGGTATATCTAACCTGCCAAACAAATTGCATTGCGTCGCTATCCCATCCCGGGCTAAAGCCACAGGGCTAAGGATTACCCACATCTTTTAATCAAACATAACGCATAGGTCTGTAGGGGCGGGTGGTCGGAATGGCGGATATATGCTTACAGAGCACACACCCGCCCGCCGTTGCCGTCAACCGATGTCCCATTTTGGGAATAGGGCGGGTCTTTAACGATGGGTACGGGATGGCTCTGCATTCCGATGACCCGCCCCTACTTATCTTGTGAACAAAGTACATAAAAAAGCACGGTCTTAAAATCTAAGACCGTGCGTGGCTTTACGTATATCGGTAGCCGTTGTCGTTTATGCACTATGTACTATGCAATATGCACTTACAACTGAATCTGCACGTTCGGCTTACGCTCCAGCATTTCCATGACCTTACTGCCGTCGGTGGTGGTCAATTTATTGAGCGCGGCAAGCACCTGTTCAATCTCTTGCCCGTTGCCCGCCGCCGCGTATGCCAGCGTATCCGTATCGCTAACGGCACAGGAATCACAGCCGCCGATATGGAAGCCGCTCAACACTTGTGACACACGGGGATCAATGGCTACTGCTTCGCCAATCGTTGTTTCAGCAGTAAAGGCAGGACCCCCGCTCCGGGCGCGGAGTTGCGCCTTCAAGGTGCGGATTTCGTTCTCCAACCCTTCTACCGTTTCGCGTACCTGATCGCTGAAACGATAGTGAGAAGTGCGGGTATTATCCAGCCGTTCCGCCAACTGCCGTACCTGACGATATTGATAATAGCCCCACCCCAGCGCGGCAGCCGCGAGCGCAAGGGCAACATTGGTCAGTTTCATAACGTTACCTCTATCAATAACAAAAGAGGGGAAAGATGAGAGCAGAGAGATTTGATAAACGTTTCTCTCTGCTCTCCTATCTTCTCTCTGATTAATACCGTTTGGGATTGCCAGGGAAAATGCCGACTTTGCGCCGTTCCCCTTCACCGGAACTCTGGGTATAAATGCCCTTCACGGTGCGTAGTTCACGGTGAATAATGCGCCGTTCGTAGCTT
>CBKYSX010000611.1:0-3365 GCA_966690745.1 uncultured Ardenticatenales bacterium | reverse complement strand
ATAGGGGCGGCGGCGGTGGTTCCTCAAACCAACTGGTATATTGTCACCGAACTATTAGATGATGAAGCCTATGCCCTCGGTGATAATGCTATTGGCAATACCGTACTTATCGGGATCGCCTTTTCGATTATCATTCTGGGCATTACCGCTTATCTCTTGCGCGACATGCTGTTCCGTCCTTTACAACAACTGGCGGTAGGGGCACAAGCGGTAGAACAGGGGGATTTGAATACACAGGTCACTATTACCCGGCGTGACGAAATCGGGCAAGTGACCGAAGCCTTTAATCATATGGTGCAGGGGTTGGCGGAACGCACCACCGAACGGGAACAATTGCTGGCACAATTATCCGACACCGTTGCCGACCTGAAAGTAGCAAACCGGTTGGCGCAGGAAAGCATTAACGTAAAATCGGAATTTCTTGCCACCATGTCCCATGAATTGCGTACCCCGATGCACGCCATTGAGGGCTTCGTGGGGATTATGCTTAATCGGATGGCAGGGGTCAGTTATAATGAAAAAACGGAACATTATTTGCAACGCATCAATGCCAACAGCAAGCGTCTGTTACAATTGATTAATGACTTTTTGGATTTATCCCGCGTGGAAGCGGGGCGGTTGGAATTGGCACGCCTTCCCTTCCACCCTGCGGAACTGGCGCGGGAGTGGTACAGTGAGTTGAGCGGGGTTGCCGAACAAAAGGGATTGGAATTCACCGTCACCATAGACCCGGCACTCCCCCCAACGCTTTATGGGGATGAAGAAGCCATCAGCAAAATTGCCCTCAATTTGTTGGGCAATGCGATTAAATTTACGGAAAAGGGCAAAGTGTCGCTCACGATGAAAAACAGCGACAGCACATGGCAACTCATGGTTGCCGATACGGGAATCGGGATTCCCCTTCATGCCCAGGACATCATTTTTGAGGAATTTCGTCAAGCCGATCAAAGTTCTAAACGTAAATATGGCGGAACCGGCTTAGGGTTGGCAATTGTTCAAAAATATACCCGTACCATGGGGGGTGCTGTTACCGTTGAAAGCGAACCTAAACAAGGCAGTACCTTTACGGTGACATTACCGTTGCTGGAACCTGACCCGCCTATCCGTACCCAAGCCATCAAACAGCGCGAATCGGAACGAAGCACCAATGTTCCTGCTTCTGTATAGATTTTTGTAGGGTTGCGTGACAAAACAAGCATCAAACCATAGCGCAACCACGTTTTCGCTTGATTTTTATCCTATAGAAGTTACGCACTTCGGGCGAGAAACGAGGTTAAAAATAATTCCCTGCGGGAATTATTTTTAACCTCAACTACGTAACTCCTATCATAGTCAGTCTGTTTGTAGATGTATTTATATTCAATGCTCCCTGCTCCTATAGGAGCGGGCATCTACTACGCACCTGCCTTACCCGGCGGACAACCTATCATAACCCTTCTACGTAGATTAAAGATATACTCCCCTCTATAAGAGGGTAAAAGGGCAGGGTCATCGTTTTGCATCCCCTCCCTCCAATGGTATGCTCATGGACACATTCGACCATCCCCCCTCCCTTCTTGAAGGATGGGATATTGTTGTCATAGACGATGAAGAAGACAGTCTGGAAGTGATTACGGTATTACTGAAGGAATATGGTGCCACCGTCCATACCGCCGACAATGGAGCCACCGGGGTGGAACGTATCCTGCAAGTCAATCCGAAATTCGTAATTTCCGACCTTTCCATGCCCGACCACGACGGCTGGAGCGTGATTCACGACATGCGGCTTCATCCCAAAATGGTGGACATCCCCGCTTTTGCCCTCACGTCTCATGCAATGAAGGGGGACCGCGAACGCGCCATCGCCGCCGGGTTCCATAATTATCTAACCAAACCTCTGCGTGTGGACACCTTTATGAGCGATCTGCTCAAATTACTAACTGATGTACCCGAACTTGAAGCCATTTTGGAGGGGGCACAAAGCAAAGGGTAATAACCATCCTTCCGACCTGATGCTTAATTGCCGTAATGATCAATGATTCCAAATCCACGTCTCCTTGTTGTGGAAGATGACCCCGACGGGCAAGAAGTGGTTTCCGTGATGCTCGAACATCTGGGGATCCCCGTAGATGTTGCCGGAACCGCAATGGAAGCCGAAGCCCTGTTGTTTGTTGCCGAACGCCAATACAATGCCGTGATTATTGACCTCGCCCTGCCTGATAAAGATGGGTGGGAACTCTTTAATCTGATTCAGGCATACCCCGACACGCAAAATCTGCCCTGTATTGCGGTAACGGCGTTCCACACTTCAAAATTGCGGGAACAAGCCATCCGGGCGGGCTTTGCCGCCTACTTCCCCAAACCCATAGATGCCACGGCTTTCGCCCGACGCTTAGAGGCGATTCTCTAAACGCAAAAAGGCATCGGACTATAGCCGATGCCTTTTTAACCCCGCTTTCTCCCCCGGCACATTTGGATAGAAGTCCATCCAACTCCATACTACGCTTCGTATGGTTAGATACGCGGGCATATGCCTTTGGCATCGTCCGCGACCACCCGCTTCCCGATGGTATGAGTCCACCTGTCTCTCTCCAATCCACCACCGTCTACAACACTGCCCAACAAGCGGATATAGCATTATTGGAACGGGTACGCGCCCAGGAAGAAGCGGCATTAGCCGAACTGTACGACCTTTACGGGCGATTGCTTTATACGGTGGCGCGACGGGTGGTAGGGGATGATTCGCTTGCAGAAGAAATTGTGCAGGATGTCTTTTTACGTTTCTGGCGGGGCGCGGAACAATATCAACCCGAACGGGGGCGGGTGGCAGTCTGGTTGATGGCGATGGCGCGAAATCGGGCAATTGATGTGTTACGAAGCCGACACCATCAAAACCGCCAACGCGAAAGCACCCTGACCGATAGCGACCACAGCACCCCTTTTCAGCATCCGCCGCCGGGGGATGAACGATTCCTACGAGAAGCCGTACAAAGCGCGATGGCAACCCTCAGCGAATCGCAACGTCAGGCAATCGAAATGGCGTATTACGAGGGCATGAGCCAATCCCAAATCGCAACGGCATTGGACACCCCCCTCGGTACGGTTAAATCACGAATTCGGGATGGATTACAACGGCTCCGCCAAACCCTCCAATCGTGGGTGAATACGGAAACGGGAAGTACCCGCTCATGATGGACGACGAACATCAACAAGTACAAGAATCTCTGCCTGCCTATGCACTGAATGCGCTGGATGAGGCAGAAATTACGGCAGTGGCAGAGCATTTGGATCGCTGTACCGAATGCCATACCGTGTTGATTGAAGTCCAAACTGTGTTGGGCGTACTTCCCTATGCCCTGCCGCCCCATCCGCCTGCACCGGAGATG
>CBKYSX010000610.1:0-3373 GCA_966690745.1 uncultured Ardenticatenales bacterium | reverse complement strand
ATGAGAGCGATAGACTGAAAGCAGGTATACTTATCATCGCCGGAACGCCCCCCGGTGCGTATGACGTTTATGCCATGCTTTATGATGAAAATAACAATGCCCCCTTGCAACGAACTCAGAATGGTATGTTTCAAGCACCAGAACTTTTGCTTGGAACGGTAATGATAGAGCGACCACCCCAACCGCTCTCTATCAAAAGTCTGCAACGGTTAGCAACCCGCCGTGATGATATGATCGTAGGAAACCATGTGCAATGGGTAGGTGTTGCGTTGCCCGATGCTCCCTTGTTGCAAGGCGATAGCCTGCCTGTCACCCTTCTCTGGCAAAGTGTGCAACCTGCTTCTAACGATGTGCGGGTCTTCATTCAGGGGTTTAATGAACAGGGGGAACTTAAAATAAACCATGAAATTGCCCCCGTTAATGGCACGTTTCCGCTTCCGCAATGGCAAGCGGGGGATTTGGTACGTGACCCACATCGAGTCCAACTCCCGCCCGATTTGACGGCAGGACGCTATCAACTCGTGGCAGGGATGTACGACCCTACCACCGGGCAACGTTTTATGACGGAAAATGGACAAGACCGGGTGGAATTAGGTGCTATTGAGGTTTTGGAACGCGAGCGGGTGATGGAGGCTCCCCGGATAGGTGAGACTGTTTCTTACCCCTTTGGCGGCGGTGCGGAATTGGTACAAGTTGGAATTGAGGGCTTCCTTGTACCGAATCAACCGACACAGGTCACATTGGTCTGGAAATCGAATCAAATCGGGGGTACACCCTTACGCGCTTTCGTACAACTGTTTAATGGCGACCAACAACTCGCTGTCAGTGACCACCTACTTGAACCTCCCGCTACCGCATGGATCGTAGGGGAATACATCATAGACCGTCATACGATTACGCTTCCCTCCGACCTCCCAGCAGGGGAATACCGCCTGATTGCGGGATTGGTGGATGATACGAGCGACCTTCCTATCACGACGACAGAAGGGGCATCTTTTGTGGAGATTCGGCGCGAAATCTATGAACCGTAAAATGAATATAGATTATAAAAGATCATTTCACCCGCGTTAACAACGGCTTAAATCCTTCCCCCAGCACATCATGGCTATGGTTAATCACCATAAACGCGGTAGGGTCAGCACGACTGACCAATTCTTTTAACCGGGCAAGCTGGGCGCGTTGCACCACCGTATACAAAATGATCCGTTCATCCCCCGTATACCCTCCTTCGCCCCGCACCAATGTCACCCCCCTATCCATCTTCAGAATCGCTTGCCGGATTGCCTCTGCCTGATGGGTGACAATCAGAGCAGTGTAACCGGCGGTAAAGCCAATTTCTACCGCATCAATCACCCGAATCATCACCCATGCCGCAATTAAAGCATACAATGCGGGAGCCAAGCCGAAGAAATAACCCGCCAACAGTAAAATCGCCGCGTCCATCACGAAGAGGGATTGGGTGAGGCGAATGTGGTAAAAGCGTTCCAATAATTTGGCGGGAATATCAATGCCGCCCGTGGTTGCCCCCGCCCGATAGACCAACGCCTGCCCCAAACCATAGAGCAACCCCCCATAGACGATGTACAACAAAGGTTCCCCTTCTACTGTTGGGAGATAAGGGCGGGTCCAATCTATCATCAACGTTCCCAGCGTGGTGGTAGCGATGGTTTTCGGACCAAATTCTTTCCCCAATAACCATGTGCCTACCAGTAAAAAGGGGATATTGAGTAATAGCGCGGTCAAGCCCGTTTGCCATCCCCAGAGACGGTTGGCAAAAATCGCCAGTGCCGTAAAACCGCCGGGGACGACATCGTTGGGGTCAAGAAAGACATTGAGTGCGGTTGCCATCAGTATCGTTCCCGTGATGACGAGGGCAATATCCCGCACCCGCCGTGCGACGCGCACCATCCACGCAATGGTGGGGTTGCTCAACCGACTACGCGCCGCTTCCCAATAGACCCGCCGGGTTTTATCGAACATCAAACATCCATTCCTATCGGTTGCTTATATCAGCAAATACGCCACTGCTACGCCCACCCCGAACCCCAGAATGCCCAACCCGATTTCCAACGTTTGCCACAACAATCGTTGGCTATCCGACAATTCGTCAAGGCTGGTATGGAGCGACCAAAAGGCAGGAATGAAACGCCACGCTCCTTGAACCAGTGCCAGCACCACCAGTCCTAGCCCGATTAAGACAAAAACGCTAACCACCCCGACAGGCAGTGAGAGCAATGGCAACCCCTCTTGTCTTGCCGCAAATGGCAACGCCATAAACGCCCCTCCAACCGCTCCCGCCACAATTAACCCCGGCGCAAGGACCAGGCGGTGTTGGCTATCCAACCGTTTCGCATAGCGAGGGTCATCTTTTGCAAGCGGGGTTTTTTCCACCTTAAAGGCGGCGTGACTCATGAAATTCCTCCTTTTTAGGGTGCGGCATCCGTGCCGCTCTATTGTCGCCCGTTAATGATTTGCCCCGATTATCTACGAGATAGCGCGATGACAGAAATTGGTAAAAGTGGAGAAATCCGGCTTTGGTGTTACAATCGCAGGGTTGTTGAATACAATGAGGAAAGGATGGTTGCCGTGAAACAGATTTCAAGACCGCTCCCTATCGCCTTGCTGTTCGCGTTGTTGGGGGTGTTGTCCTTTCGTGTAGAAGATGGGCAATTCACCCGCGAATACAGCCGCATTTATACCGCACTGGTGCTATCCGTAGGCGGTATTCTTTTACTAATGGTGGCGGCAGGCATCTATCGCGCCACCCGCCGCAAAACCCAAAACGCATTCTAACTCTAAAGAAATAAGCGGAAAGAGAGAAGAGTAAAGAATTATCTAAAATTCTTCACTCTTCTCTCTTCTCTCTACCCTCTAAACTATGACCTCTCGCACTTGGAACGCTACCCGCATACAAGGTTTTGCCCCTTCGATTTTTGCCGAGATGAGCGCGTTGGCGCGGGAAGTCGGTGCGGTAAATCTGGGGCAAGGGTTTCCTGATTTTGATGGTCCTTCTGCCGCCAAAGCGATTGCAAAAGCGGCAATAGACACGGGACATAATCAATATGCGGTGTCGGCGGGGGAGGCACAGTTACGCAATGCCATCGCTGAACATTCGCAACGGTTCTATAGCCATGTTGTAGACCCGATGAACGAAATTACGGTGACGAGCGGAGCCAGTGAAGCATTGTGGTGTATGGCGTTTGCCTTTATCGAGCCGGGCGACGAAGTTATTTTGTTTGAACCTTTTTTTGATACCTACGTTCCCAATATCACCATGGCGGGTGGTATTCCCGTTCCCATCACCCTCCGCGCCCCCAATTTCCGTCCCGACCCTGACGAATTGCGCCGCTCCTTTTCCCCCAAAACCAAAATG
>CBKYSX010000609.1:0-3373 GCA_966690745.1 uncultured Ardenticatenales bacterium | reverse complement strand
AGCGATTCAATACCTCTTCCGGAATCGTCCGCAGTGGCGTACAGATGCGGCAGTGGGCAAAACGCTGGTCTCCAGTGCGATGATTGACCGCGTGGCGGAAAGTCTGGGGCGGCGGCTGGCAGAGGTGCCGGTGGGTTTCAAGTGGTTTGTGGATGGATTGTTGGATGGCTCTTTTGGCTTTGGCGGGGAAGAAAGTGCGGGGGCTTCTTTCTTACGGATGGATGGCTCGGTGTGGACGACTGATAAGGATGGAATTATCCTCAATCTGCTTGCCGCCGAAATCACCGCCGTCACAGGGCGCGACCCCGGCGAGCATTATCGGGCATTGACCGCCCAGTTCGGCAATCCCGTTTACGAACGGATTGATGCCCCCGCCAATACTGCTCAGAAGAAAGTCCTCAGCACGATGTCACCCGATTTGGTTACGGCGACGGAATTGGCAGGCGACCCCATCACCGCTACCTTAACCCGCGCTCCCGGCAACAATGCACCCATCGGCGGCTTAAAAGTCGTCACCGCCAATGGCTGGTTCGCGGCGCGTCCTTCCGGCACGGAAGACATCTACAAAATCTACGCCGAAAGTTTCAAGGATGAGGATCACCTGAAAGCGATTCAGGCAGAGGGGCGGGAATTGGTCAGCGCGGCGTTGGCGACGGCTGGTGTTTAAGGGGTGAGGAAAAATAGGGGCGAGAAAGTTTTCGCTCCCTTTTACAACAATCTAAATTAATTTTACGTATTGGAACAAGGCAATTAAATTGTTTTCGCAGTAGCGGAGGTTTCGAAGTGCTCTGGTATACACAACCTAATCTAAATGCAGATACACATACACGCCTTTTTATAACATGACCATAAATGGTATCCCTGTTGATGGCAAGGTATCTGTATTCTCAACTATTGATCTTTTTGGCGAAACATCAAGTCCAGATACAGTTGAGCTTTTAATGAAGTGCCGTGTGAGTTATATCCCTGACGAAATGAATTTGCTTACACTTTATTTTTGTCCATTTGTATGGGCAAAAAATTACAGAGCCATAGAGATTTCGCGAGGAGAATATAAAAAATTTGGTATTAATACATCGCTAGCATTTTGGTTTGATATAGATGCAAAGAACTGGAGCCATATTTATAGCTTTTCAGAATTCAACGATGTTATGAATAATATAGTAAGAGACTTTGATGCTCTATGGCTTCCAGAAAAGACCAATGTAATTGAGTATGGTTGCCGTTTAGTATTTCACATAAAAGATGAAGACGCTACTCTTCAAGATTTGGTTGGTATTTTTACAAAAACTGTCAAGAAGATTCATAATCTCGCTGAATCTATCCTTCATGCCAACATAAATCGCGACTCTTTAGTTGTATCTTTCGATTTTCGCCAAGAAGTACGTATTATCTGCCAACAATACCTTCTCTACTTTGTGCAATTTCTCAAGGATATTGGTATAGACGCTACTGCTAACTTAGAGGAGCACACAGGGCAAGTTCTTTTCTCTGTTACCCCGAAAGACGAAAATGAGGCATTAGACAAAATCCGCCAAGCACTGGAAATCTATCTGAGGCTACCAACCAATCCTTCCATTGCTACTTCTATCACCCCTTACAGCGATGTAGAATCGCAACGGTTAGCATCTAATATTTTGCATCTGCAAAGCCAACTTGTACTTGCTCGAGTGACGATTCGTCAACAAGAAGCACATATTGAGCGACAAGAAACCTTAATCCGTCAGCAACAATTCTTGACAGGGGATGTTCTCATTAAATCGTTAGTATATGACTCAACACAATCAAACAATATCGAACCATCAAAGAAAGCGGAAGATAAAGAATCGCTGGTCGGGGATATTGTGCATGTAAGAAAATGGGAACCAGAAGACATTCCCCTATCGGTGGACTTGCCCTCTATTTTTCGCTGGTTGAAAAAATTGTTTGGTAAAAGTACATAGATAGAACAACCACAGTCAATTCTCCTTTCTCTGTTGGCAACATCGAATACAATTATATCTACTTGCAAGTTGGAGTTGTATATGAATCCGAGGATAACAGTAGATACGGTACTTACTCAAGCAGAACAACTTTCCCTTGAAGAGCAATTGCTTCTACTGGAAAAACTGGCTTCGGCGGTTCGTACCAAATCTCAAGACGACTCTGTACCATCACTAAAACCACGTACCTTGGGTCTGAGGGAAGGTCAAATGTGGATAGCGGAGGATTTCGATGCGCCTTTGCCTGATAGTTTTTGAGTTGTAAAATGATAAAAACAGGGTGCGGACGCGTCCGCACCCTGTTTTTATATGGGAAAAAGTAAAGAAACGGAGTTTTCAACGGCAGAAACTCCGTTTCGGCGACATGGAACGATTGAATATGCTCCGCCAAATCGAGTCGTTATTTGGTGTCGGGCTGGAAAACAAGGGCAATCGAGCCAAAAGGAAGCAGGATACTTTCGACAAGTTTCAGATTGGTCGGAGGGGTCCCGTCCGGGAAAAACCGCCTGCCCCTTCCCATAATAAAGGGTTGGACTAAGAAGCGATATTCATCAATCAAGCCTGTTCCCATCAACGATTGAACCAGGGTCGCACTGCCATCAATAATAATGTCTTTACCCGGTTGCTGTTTCAGTGTGGTGATGGCTTCCACCACGTTATCTGAGATGATGGTGGATTCTTTCCACGGAGCTTCCTTGAGCGTGGTCGAAACCACATATTTGTGCATTTGGTTGAGGAGCGGTCCGGGACCATCGCCGGTGGTCTGTTGGGACCAGCCGGGCCAAAGCATTTCATAGGTTTCCCGTCCCAAAAGGTACGCATCGCCTTTCGAGTACTCCTCCGTAATATACTGCATCCTCTCCGGGCTGTTGGTGTTCTGCCACCAGTGCCCCATTGTCTCTGCGTCAAAGACCCCATCCAAGGTAATCCACGCTTTTACCCACAGTTTTCTCATGTGAGTTCTCCTTTCAACTCCCTGCTTCCATGTAAAATTTAGGAGTTATCTTGTTAAGGGTAAAAACAATTGCTTGTGGAAAATAGTGTTACCCCCGTTTATCGCTTGAAGTACTTACCTTCTGCCATTATAAAAACAGGGTGCGACATAGACCGTTTCCCTATTTTTATGGGTGCTAATACGCGCCTTAGAACGTATTTTCCAACCACTCTGCCTCAATGCGGGTATATGGAAACAGAATCATTTCCCCCCTGTAAAGGAGCAATCCCCATGACCGCAGAACGGCTCCAAGCATTTGTTACGGCATCGGAACAGGCAGATATAGATGCCATTATGTCCTTCATCCATGACGATTGTTTGTATATCACCACCACCGGCTCCGCCCCCGGCACGGAATTCCGGGGCAAGGAAGCGATTCGGGCGATATTTTTAGAGA
>CBKYSX010000608.1:0-3385 GCA_966690745.1 uncultured Ardenticatenales bacterium | reverse complement strand
ACAATAGGGAGGAATCCGTTGATGTACCCCTCCACAGGGAGGACGTTTTAGACTCCCGCCTTTGCCGTTCGTTGTCGTTGCTGTCGTTGCTGTCGTTCACTTCCATTCACTTTTCACTTATCACTCACTCCCATGCCTATTTACACGATTGAACAAATGCGCCGTTTGGAGGCGTTGGCAGACGAATCAGGACATTCTTATGAAGCCATGATGGAAGCGGCGGGGAAAGCCGTTGCCCGAAATGTTATGGTGAAGAATGAAGACGATACCCGCCGCAAAATCTTAGTACTGGCGGGTCCGGGCAACAACGGCGGGGATGGGTTGGTGGCGGCACGGTATCTGGCACAGGCAGGGCATAAGGTAGTGGCGGTGGTATGGCGGCGACCTACCCCTGACCCGCAGGGCGATGCCGCCAAAACCGCAGGGGTGGCACTTACGACAAACGTTCAGCGTGTTCCAACGATTTTGGCACAGGTGGATGTGGTGATAGATGCCCTTTTCGGTACGGGGTTATCCCGACCGATTGAAGGGGATGCCGCTTATCTTTTGGAACAGGTTGCATTGGCGCGTCAACATCATGTTTTTGACCTGATCGGGGTGGACGGACCGAGCGGTTTGCATGGGGATACGGGCGATATGGATCCCGCCACTGTTGCGGCAGATGTAACGATTACCTTTGATGGACCCAAAATCGGAATGATTGCCCCGCAAGCGACAGAGGTCACAGGACAGATTCAAGTGGTAGACATCGGTATCCCCGATGAGATTCGCGCCCGGGTCGAAGACGTGGCGGAATGGTTGGATGTTCCAGACGTTGCCCCATACCTACCGAAACGTTCGCCATCAGGACACAAAGGAACGTTTGGTACGGTGATAGTCATCGGTGGTAGCTTGAATTATGTGGGCGCGCCTGCATTATCGGCAGTGGCGGCGGGGCGAAGCGGTGTAGGATATGTTACATTAGCCGTGCCACTGGCAATCCAGGCAATGCTTGCGGCACGTTCTGATTTAACCACCGCCACATGGTTGCCACTCCAACATGATTTTGGGGCGGTGCGGAAAGAGGCGGCAAAAACGGTCCATGAGGGAATCGCAAAAGCATCAGCATTGGTGGTGGGTCCCGGATTGGGAACGGAAGAAACCACACAGGACTTTATTTATACGCTTCTGGGTATTACACACCCTGAAACAGAAAAAAGGACGGTGGGGTTTGTCGGCTTCCGCGAAGCCAACCCACCGCCCCCACCTGAGCTCAACCTCCCTCCCACGGTGATAGATGCGGACGCGCTTAATGCACTCGCGGCATACGAAGGGGAATGGTGGCATCGTTTTCGCGGGACGGCGGTATTGACCCCCCATCCCGGCGAGTTGGGGCGGTTGCTAAAAAAGGAAGCCTACGAGATTCAGCAAGAGCGGTTTGCCTATGCGAAGGAAGCGGCGGAACGGTTCGGGCAGGTGGTTGTCCTAAAAGGAGCTTATACCGTGATTGCCGCGCCGGATGGACGGATAGCCGTGAATTCTATTGCGACGAGTGCGCTTGCAAAGGCAGGGTCGGGAGATGTACTGTCCGGGGTGATTGCAGCGTTGCTGGCGCAGGGGGTTGCGCCTTATGAAGCGGCGTGTCTGGGGGTGGTGGCGCATGGGCGGGCGGGATTGCAATTAGCGGCAGAATGGGGCGAACGGGGCGGATTGGCAAGCGACCTGATGGAGTATATCGGGCGCGGTTGGCGCGACTTTCGCTGAAAGGAATGGAATGTACGATATTTTCTCATGGTTAAGCCGCATTTTCCGCCGCAAAAGTTCCATCCCGCTTGAACGGGAGTGCATTTTCGATGAAAATCGGGGGTGTGGCATACCCGGTTATATTCCCACACACAACCTCGGCACGACCTTTGATTTTCAAGCAATGGCATTGAACTGCGGCTATCGCGGGGCGAAGGACAATTGGTGGCACATTCACCATAGTGCCCCCGCCCGAGCCGGAGCCTTTGCTCGCAGTTGCCCCCATTCCTACCGCCCCGGACACCCTGAAGAAGCCCAATCTTGTAGTTGTGTAAGGATTTATCCGAAACCGGAAAGCGGAACGGCAGAAAGCGGGACGCAGGATGCAGAAAGCGGAAATGACACGAACGGGAGAGAACGGTAAGTGCGTGAAAAGGGTAAACACTGTGTAAGCCCGCTCACGGGAACGAAACCCAGTGCCAAGAGAACAAACCTCTGTGAGGTACAACCCGTTAGGGTTTCGTTCTCTTAGCACGGTCACTTTAGTGCCGTGCCAACCCCGTGCTACCCTTCTCACCCGTTCCCCTTTTTGCGGAGGACTTATCGTGAAAAAACAATTGCGGCGCGGCAATGAGCCTGACCCCGATATTCCCGCTTACATTATCAATGAACGGGATTGGAATTATTTTGAAAGTTTCGCCATGCGCGGCGGCTGGCGCGAGGCGGCACGACGGATAGGGGCGGCGTGGCGCGATCATCCTTTGGGGTTGATTCTGGTCAATATTGTCTGGGCGTGTTCGCTCTTTTCAATTGTTGGCGTACCACCCGTTACCGCCATGATGTATCTTGCCGCCCGCCGTGCGCTCAACCGGGAAGAGATTTCCTATGACATGGTGACGTACAGCGTGAAACGGTATGCACGGCAAGCGTGGGGATGGTCACTGCCTTTGTACGGGGTCGGGTTGATAATGTATGGGGTATTATGGGGGGTACAGACACAGGGGTTGCCACTATTTATCGGGTGGGTGGCACAGGCTCTTTTTGCGGCATGGCTGGGGGCAAATCTCTATTATTGGGCGTTGTGGTGGCATACGATCCCCGAACATCGGGGCGTGGTTGAAAATTGGCGGAAGGTTTTTGCCTATTGGCGGCAGTACCCGATGATGGCAGGGGTCGCCGTGTTGCTGAGTGCAGGGTTGGCACTGTTGATGGTACTGTCGGGCTGGCTCTTCGTTTTCCTTCTCTTGTTGGTTGTACCCGTCACTATCGCCCTTATTTGCACATCTGTGATTGGGGCGTACCCACCGGGCGAATAACGCTCATCTCCCACCGTTCACGGCTTCTGAACTTTCAATTTCATACTGCCTTCCCGCGAGGCGAGGTAGGCGGCGCGACGGGCGGCATAGGCGGGATCAAGTTCCGAGAGCAAGCGTAATTCGCCATTCACCCATACGGGTGGGTCAATCGTGCGGATTTTCAATTGATCTACCGTAAAGGTTAGCCCTTCGGCGGTGGATTCAATAGAATTGGCATGGGATTCAGCAATGCGATTGTGGGTCATGATTTGTTAAGATTGTTAAGAAGGGTGCTTTTCCCAAAATGTCTGAAACCATTAGGATTGTAAACGACAAGCACAGTTCGTCCAATCTACGCTGAATGGAAC
>CBKYSX010000607.1:0-3388 GCA_966690745.1 uncultured Ardenticatenales bacterium | reverse complement strand
CGGCGGGCCGCGGTCAGGAGTGGATCGGGGGGACGGCGCCCCCCCTCCCCCCCGCTTCAATTTAGGTTCTTTACAGCAACGTCCCCTCGAACAACACCTCCGGCAACGGACCGCCGGGAGGCTTACGAAAATCCACACCGTGAATCTCTACCGCCCGATCCAAATGCCAATGGTCATAGGGATGGGTTGTCGCGGCAATACTGCCAAACAACCGTCCGATGTCGTCGGTTTCAAGATAGAGAATTACCATATCCCCCGCAGGCGTGGACTGTAAATACCAGTTTTCTTTAAACCCATGCCGACGGAAAAAATCATCATGCTCCTCACGCCGTTCGCCCCGCGCAATTTCCCGCAGTTGCAACAAGCGTTCCCGACCCCCCGGTAATAAGGGTAATGCAATTGCCAGCGTTTGCATCCGACAGCCTCCTTTATACAACTTATCAGGTAGCAGAAGGGTAGAAAGGGAGGCAATAGCGTGTTACGGTTCCAAATACGATGAGGGAATGGTGATGGCAGGAAGATGGGGTGCTACATCGCTGATTCCTCCCGATGCTACTCTACGATTGAATATCTCCAATATCTATTCTTTTGCTCCGCGATCTCTCGCCAATATCTTCACGAGTTCCCTGTCAAGGATACATTGGCTTTACTTCGGTTAGTTTCGGCGTATCCCGAAAACATGAACCCAACGGAACCACGATAGCACAGCACCAATTCTGTATTTGTGCCTTTCCAATGCTCTATCTTGCCCCTTACCATTATCACCGTCCCATTTTGTACAAAATCTGGTACAATCTTAGAAACCTACTTGTCTTGCGGGATTGTTACCATGAATACCTTACCACCGGAACTTCTTACCATCCTTGACGCACTGGGCATGTCGCTGGCGTTTTGGCTTGCCTTGCATCTGGCTACGCACGGCTGGGGCTGGTCGCGGGGGCGTTCGACCCAAGCGGCAATTGCCTTTGGCGGACTGGCATTGGTGTTCGGGCTTGCCGCCTGGGATGATCTGCATGTGGTGGCGGGAGCCTCCTCTACCAGTGGTTGGCTCCGCTTGCTGTTGCTCTTCTTCCCCGTGGCATGGTTAGGCTTTGCCCGCCGCTTACTCCCCTCCGCCCTCCGCAACCGCACTCTGATACCCGCCCTTGTGATTAGTTTGTTGGTATTGGTTCCCTTCGCGGTAATGCTCCAAACTGTCGTGCTGGACCCTTCCCAAATAACACTCAGTTGGTATTTTCTCCCCGCCTACCTGATTTATGCCCTCGCCGCGCTTGCCCTAACCTTTTACAACACCCTGGATGCCCGCAATCTGGTACAAAGTGCAACCGAACGTGCGGTACTGTATAGTTATGCTTTCGGCTCGATGGCGGCGATGCTGGGGATTACGATTATCGCCGCCGACCTTGTATTCGGGTTGAATCATGGCGTGTTTCCGCCGCAGGTGCAGGAATCTGCCTTTGTCTTACGGTTGATTGGCACGGCATTCATGCTGATGGCAACCATCATGCTGTGGTATTTGGTACACACACAGGCTTCCGCCGATGGGGCACTCCATCTCTCAGCGATGCGGATTTCGCTGTTGGTAACCATGGTATTAGCGGCGGGAGCGGTGGCAATGGTGATTTATTTTACCCGTGAGTTGCCCTTTACCGAGCAGATGGTTGCCATCGTTCTGCTCTTTGCACTGACCGCCGATTGGTTTATCCAAACCCTTCGTACCCAATTTGAGCGACTTTTCTATCGTGGCGAAAGTGGTACTTTGCGACAAACGCTTCATCGGGTGCTGGATACCCTTGACCCTGTATACGGACCGCTTCCCCCTGCCGTGCGCCCCCTGATTAACAATCTTTCGCGTCAGTTGAATGTACCGCAATTGGGGTTGGCAATGGCGGACGAAAAAGACCCCAAAAAATACCGCATCGTGCTTGCTACCAATCCAAAATGGGAAAAAAGTGATCTGCCTGTCACCAGCCCGGATGTGTGGCACGAGCGGGGGCACGACGGCTGGAATATGCCTCTGCGGAAAGAGGGGCGCACCATGGGTATGATCGCCAGTAGCGGGTCACGCCAACTGAGCCGTGTTCAGGAAAAACTGTTGGAGGAAGCAGGCAAAGAAATCGTTCAATTATTGGAACAATGGCAACAACTTTCAACACGACGACAGCAATTGCAAACAGCATTGGATAGTTATTGGAAAGATGAAGAGGCGTTTGAACGCTATAGCCTCTCGATGGTGTTGGATACCGGGCCGCGCCAGGACCTACGCCGCCAATTGACCCATCTGTTCGCCCATTTTGGCGAACCCACCGTCTATAGCAACCATCCCCTCTCACGGTTGAAACTGATCGAAACGGTAGCCGGGTCCAGCAATAGTGCCACCAGTCGCGGTGAAACTCTGCGCTCGGTACTGATTAACCTGATAGACCAACTGCGCCCCGCCAAAACCACCCCGCCCGAAAACCCGACCGGTGAGTGGGTTCCCTATGTGGTGATGCATGACATCTATATTAAAGGAACACCCAGAGAAGAGGTCATGGGGCGGCTCCATCTTACACCTGATTCCGTGAAAAAAGTGGAAGCCACTGCCATTACCCAATTAGCCCACCTGCTATCGGAATTGGAAACGGCAGTCATGCGCCGCGAAATACGTGAAAAGCGGGAACAAGAAATCCGCACCGCCGCCCTGCGACCTGCGATGGCATCCAAATCAAAACCCTCCACCTCGCCGTCGCCTTCCTATTCGTCTTCATCTACAAGCGGGTATGGAACCTCTTCCTCAACCGGATATGGCACATCGGCAACGACCGGCGGCTTTGGGGGGTCTTCCTCCGGCTATGGCGGCGCGGGAGGCAGTGGTACCACCGGAGGTTTTGGCGGGTCACGCCCTGTTACAGCGAGTAATAAGCCGGATGATGGTAAAAAATCAGGGGGGTTGTTGGGTGGCTTGGGGAATGTGACCAGTGGCTTGACCCAACGGTTCCAACGCGGCGATGACAAAAAAGGCGGCCCCAAACCCGCCGCCCCCGCAGGCACCCCCGCCAAAACAGGCGGCTTGGGAACGCTCTTTAATCGAAATAAAGCGGCTGATTCCAACGGTGGAAGCAAGCCAACCCCGAAACCGGTGGAAGGCAACAGCCTGAAAGATCGCTTTGGCGGCGGGTTGTCCAATTTGGGAAGTGGCTTAACCTCTAAGTTTAGTCGTTCCAAAGGGGACGAATCACCCCCTGCCGCTTCCTCCGCACCCTCCTCACCTGCATCGCCGCCCTTTGGGGGAATGGGGAACCGTCCGCCCCTATCAGGGAGCAACGCCCCGACCACTGTCAATCCGATGTTCACACGCAAACCCGCCACCCCGCCGCCCGGTGGTCCCGGTTCTATGAGTTCGATG
>CBKYSX010000606.1:0-3389 GCA_966690745.1 uncultured Ardenticatenales bacterium | reverse complement strand
CTCTTCTTAGGAATATTCATGAATATCTGCCATCACCAATGTCGTGCGTTGGTCAACCGGCAGTTGTTGAATCGCTAATTCCAGCCACTCGACCACCTCCGCCCGTTCCAAAAGACTTTCGGGGTCTGGCAATGCTTCGCCATCCCAGGCGGCAATCCCCCGGTCATTTGGCTCTAAAATCAAATCTTCCAGTGAGCTCGCAGGGCGGCGTTGGCGATAGCGCAGGGTGTCAAAACATTGATTTTTGACAATCCGTGCCATCCACGCCCGAAAATTCCCGCCCGTATACTGACTTAATTTTTTATAGGCGGCGACAAAGGCATCCTGTGTGGCATCGGCGGCAAGGTCGGCATCGCCCATAATGCGATAGGCGATGTTATACATGTGGCTTTGGTATTTACCGACCAACCGATTAAATGCCGCCCGGTCCCCTTTTTGAGCGAGGCTCACGGTGGCATCATCGTCATCTTCGGGCGGCGCCGAGGCGGCGGGTAGTAACCACAGCGACAGCCCCCCGAAAAGTAGTAGTGGCAACAAGCAGAGGAATAGGGACATAAAAAATGGCAGGTGATTGGTTTCGCCTGCCATTGTTGCGGGGATGGGGGTGTATGTCAAATAGGTTGTGGGATGGAATGGATGTTAAGGTGCCCCGTCAGTGGAATTGACCAGAGTGGCTTCCCGACTTTTCTTTGCCATCTGCAACAACCGTCCCGCAAAATTACTCACCTGCTCAAACGTGACGGGCTTCAACAACACAAGATCCGCCATATCTTGAATATCAGGGTTATATGAGGTTTGCGAACTGGCAGTGATGATCATAACCTTGGTATTTTTGAAGCGGTCATCGGCGCGAATCGCCCGTAAAATGTCGGCTCCCGAGGTACGGGGCATTTGTAAATCCAGCGTCACCAAATCGGGAATACGTTCCGCCATTTTGGTGAGGGTTTGGGTTCCGTCCGTTAGCGTTTCTGTCGTAATTCCTACCGTTCGTAATACGGATGCAAAGAGGCTACCAAGCGAAGGGTCATCATCAACGACCAACGCAAAAAAATCACTCATAAACGCGAAGTCCTTCCATCTTTGCAACCCATCGGGGGGATTCTTAAGCGGGTTGCTTTACGACAATTTCCCCGGTTTTTTGTGCCATTGCCGGTAAGGTGAACCAGAAGGTACTGCCCTTGCCCTTTTTGCTTTCTACGCCTACCTGCCCATTCAACTTAGTGACGATGCGATGCACAATCGAAAGCCCTAACCCTAATCCTTCGGCAGGAACATCATTGAGGCGGGTAAACATCGTAAACAGGTCGCTCATATCGCCTGCGTTAATACCAATCCCTGTATCCTGTACTTCATACCGCACCATTGTATCTTGAACGGATGCTTTTACAGTGATTTGCGCCCTGCCGTTCGCGCTCCCCATATATTTAATGGCATTGCTAATCAGGTTGGCAAAAACCTCTTCCACCCATGCGGCATGACCCAAAGCGTTGGGGATCGGCTCTGCAATTTTGATTTTGATGTGGCGGGCGGTAATTGCCGGGGCGAAGCGGGCGATGGCAGATTCAATGATAGGTTTGATCTCTACCACGTTTTCGGTTTGGGTGACATGGCGCAACCGTGCCAGCCATAACAGCTGGTCAATCATCCGCGTCATTTTCATTACCCCTTCCCGAATCCCATTCATATGCTCGCTTGCCTCATCGGGCAAATCATCGGCATACCGCATTTTGAGGAAATCGGCTTGAAGCAGAATCACATTGAGCGGTGATTTCAAGTCATGCGCGATGGTATGCCCGAAGGCATCCAACTCACGGTTGCGCTCTTCCAGTTCCGTTGTGTATTGGGTCAGGGCATCTCGGGCTTGTTTCAGGGCTTCAAAGTTGTGGGCATTACGGAGGGCGGAGGAAAGTTGGAGTGCCAACATATACCCGATCCGCATATCATCGCCCGTATAAGCGGCGGATTTGGTCGTGGCAAAATTCAAGGTTCCCATCACCCGATTTTCTGCCACCAACGGTAGAATAAATTGGGAGGCATACCGACCCATAAAATCGGTGTTTTCACCCAATTGAATCAGGCGGGGTTGCCCGGTACGCAGAACGTGCCCGATGGTGGTCGTTGCCAACAAATCATCAGGCTCCGGTTCGGTTTTGCCAAACAATGTGACCACCTGCCACGAAGTCGCGGCAGGTGGTTGCAAACAGACGCTACAGTATTCGAAGTCTAAGAGCCACTTGGCTTGTTTCCCCACGACATGCAAAATTGCCGCAATGTCGAGGGTGCGGTTAATGGCAATACCGATTTCATTAACGGCGGCAATCCGGCTGGATAGGGCATCGGCTTCCGCCAGTAGGGTACGGGCGGTTTGCAACAGCTGATCGCGGTCTTGTTCTTCAAGGCGGGTGTTTCCCCGCCGCATCGGCATCACAGCGCATCTACTTCAAGCGCGATGGCATCGGTGTATTGATTCACGCCTGTAAACAGGTTGGCGGTGGCAATAATTTCGTAGATTTCGCTGTCGGTGATACCCAATGAACGGAGCTCTTCAAACTGTTCTTGCTTAACGTTGTGCGGGTCTTTCGCCGCCGCCAAGCCGAAACGAATCACCGCTTTTTCACGGGTAGGGAGGGGGCAGGCTTCAAAATCGGAAACGAGGGTACGAAGTACTTCTTCGCTCATCCCCAACGCGGATAGCCCGTGCAGGTGAACTTTCAGGGCGTATTCACTATCGTTAGATTGGGAAATCGCAACCCCGACCATTTCTTTCAGGGTGCGGGGCAAATCCCCGCGCAGAACGACCCCACGAAACTTATTCCAATTGGCTTCCAAAAAGTCGGGATGGGCACCCATAGATTTAAAGAGATTCGGAACAATACCAAAGCCCAATTCGGCTTTGATTTCATCGTAGACCCGTTGCGCCTTCGGGTCCATAACAGCGTCTTCTTGAATAATGGGAAAATGTGCCATCGGGGGAAACTCCTTTTGCATAAGGGGATAAAAGGGTTATGCAGTACTATTGTAAGTTAGTATTAAGTCCTTGACAACTAATGCTGATTCGCTATACAGCATAATTGAAATAGAATTATTCACAATATTATTACAAATTCAAGAGCGTTATTTGATAGAAAAAGGCAGGAGGTAGAGGAAATTTACTGTTACAATGTATATTGCATTTATGAAAACGTAACACGCCGATAGATATCGTGCAAATGCAATGTACAACCAATAGCGGGCAGGGTAAGCACTCCATCCAGCCCCTCAACATCCATAATCGTCCATGTTTCATCCGACAAGCGACGATGCACTGTAACAAACGGTTCGTCCTGAGCAACAATAATGTATTCGCGCAAAGAAGGAATATTGCGGTAATACATAGATTTGCGTCCCCT
>CBKYSX010000605.1:0-3393 GCA_966690745.1 uncultured Ardenticatenales bacterium | reverse complement strand
TGAACATCTGGACTTGCCCCGTCTGGCGGCATTTGAACGGGTGTTGTTCGAGTTTGCCGCCCCGGAAACGGTGGTAATTACCACCCCTAACGCAGAATATAACGTGAAATGGGAATCGCTTCCCGCAGGACAGTTCCGCCATCGAGACCACCGTTTTGAATGGACACGCTCCCAATTTGAAACATGGGCGCAGACTATATGTGAACGTTTCGGCTATACCGTCGAAGTTGCCCCGATTGGAGAGATGGATGAGGTAGTGGGTGCGCCGAGCCAGATGGGGGTTTTTCGGAAGGGGCGCGGGATGCAAGATGCGGCAAGCAACAACGACGATAACATTATGGTGTGAATGGAGAAAGGGGGGATGCGAAACGGAAAATGACCATTGTCGTTTCTCCCCTCTCCTTTCTCCGCACTTCTCTCTCTATGAAAATCATTGTTCCTGAATTTTCCCTCATTGCTCTGATTGGCGTAACAGGCAGTGGCAAAAGCAGTTTTGGACGGCGGCACTTTTTACCCACCGAGGTTGTGTCGTCCGATTTTTGCCGTGGCTTGGTCGCGGATGACGAAAACGCGCAGGGAGCCTCGGGCGACGCTTTTGATATTTTGTATACCATCGTGGGTAAACGGTTGAAGAATTATAAATTGACCGTGATTGATGCTACCAGTGTGCAGGCAGAAGATCGGAAAAGAGTGGTCGAAATAGCGCGGGAATACCACACCTTCCCGGTGGCGATTGTGCTGGATATGCCCGAAAGCGTATGTCGTGACCGGAACGCACAACGCTCTGACCGCCAATTTGGTCCCCATGTGATTACGCGTCAAAGGAGTATGTTAAAACGCTCTCTGCGGAATTTGGAACGGGAAGGGTTTCGCCGCGTCTATGTGTTAAACAGTGAGGAAGATGTCAATCGTGTCGAACTGATCCGCGAACGTATGTGGACAGACAAAACCGATGAAACAGGACCCTTTGACATTATCGGGGATGTTCACGGCTGTTTTGATGAATTGATTGCTCTGTTGACCCAACTCGGCTATGCCATTGAGGGGATGACCGTGACACCTCCGGCGGGGCGTAAGGCTGTATTCGTGGGGGACCTGGTTGACCGGGGACCCAAAATTCCTCAGGTAATGAAATTGGTAATGGGGATGGTGGAAGCGGGTACGGCGATTTGTGTTCCGGGCAACCACGACATGAAATTGCTACGGGCATTGCGGGGCAAGAATGTACAGGTAACACACGGATTGGCAGATTCTCTAACACAGTTGGCGGCGGAAACCGGGGAATTTCGTCAAGAGGTCATCAAATTTCTGAATAGCCTTGTGAGTCATTATGTGCTGGATGGCGGCAAATTGGTGGTGGCACACGCCGGAATGAAAGAAAGCATGATGGGGCGGGCGGCGGGTGCCGTCCGTGATTTTGCTCTGTATGGTGAAACCACAGGCGAAAGCGATGAGTTTGGCTTACCTGTACGCTTGAATTGGGCGGCGGATTATCGTGGGCGGGCAATGGTGGTGTATGGACACACCCCTGTGCCACAACCGGAATGGCTGAACAACACAATGAATATTGATACGGGCTGTGTGTTTGGCGGCGCATTAACCGCATTGCGTTATCCTGAACAGGAATTGGTTTCAGTGCCTGCTTTGCAAACCTATGTCGAACCGATACGTCCCTTTTTGGTGGAAACAATACCCCCGTTTTCGGCGCAACAGGAACACGATGATGTGCTGGATATTGCCGATGTCGTTGGCAAACGGTTGATTGATACTCGCTTGCAACCGAAAATTACAATTCGGGAGGCAAATGCAACCGCGGCACTGGAGGTGATGAGCCGTTATGCCGTTAATCCCAAATGGTTGGTCTATCTGCCGCCTACGATGTCCCCTGTGGAAACCAGCGATTTGCCCGATTTGCTGGAACATCCCTCCGAAGCCTTTGACTATTACCGCCGCTTAGGGGTAGAAAAAGTGGTCTGCGAAGAAAAGCATATGGGGTCGCGGGCGGTGGTGGTCGTCTGTAAGGATGAATCTGTAGCGCAAAAACGCTTTGGAGTAACAGGAGAGGGGATTGGTACGGTTTATACGCGCACCGGGCGACGCTTCTTTACTGACCCTGCTACTGAATCCGCATTTCTGGTTCGTGTGCGAGATGCGATTAGCACATCGGGGTTGTGGGAAGCATTGAACAGTGATTGGCTGGTGTTGGATTGTGAATTGATGCCCTGGTCGGCGAAGGCGCACCAGCTCATAAATCTGCAATACGCCCCGGTGGGAACGGCGGGCATTGCTTCAATGGCATTGATGAACGGGGCATTGGCAAAAGCAGTGGCACGTGGTGCAGAAGCGGACGGCTTACTGGAACGTTTCACTGCCCGCGCCGAACGGGTAGAAGCCTACCGCGAGGCATATCGCCGCTATTGTTGGGAGGTCCAAACCTTAGACGATTTAACCCTTGCGCCCTTTCACCTGTTGGCAAGCGAAGGTGAGGTTCATACTGCAAAAGACCATATCTGGCACATGACCACCCTGGCACGATTGGCGGAAGCCGACCCTGCGCTTTTGATGGCAACTCCTTTTAAGGTGGTAGAGGTTCATCAGGAAGCAAGCATTGCTGAAGGGGTAGCATGGTGGGAAGCCATGACGGCTACCGGCGGGGAAGGAATGGTCAAACCCTATACCTTTATTACCACGACCACGAAAGGGTTGATTCAACCCGCCGTAAAAGTGCGCGGGCGCGAATATCTGCGAATTATCTATGGTCCCGAATATACCGCCCCCGACCAATTGCCTGTATTACGCAAACGGGGATTGGGGGCGAAACGCTCCCTCGCCCTGCGCGAATTTGCGCTTGGGGTCGAAGCCCTTGAACGCTTCGTGCGCCGCGAACCATTGCGGCGAGTTCACGAATGTGTCTTCGGGGTATTGGCATTGGAAAGCGAACCGGTGGATCCGCGCTTGTAAGAAGCGAAACATGACAATCGTTCCTGAGCACGGATAGAGGAACACTGTATTATTACACCCAATGGGTTATGAGATACAAGTCAATTATGCGGAGATGGAACGGTAAGCAGATGCTGATAATTTTACGAAATAGAAAAGTAAAAGGGTTGCATTCTTATAGTTCAAACCATCCTATCACAGGATGGTTGAGATAGTCGGGTTTAGGGCGTTTCTGATACGCTTCATAAAATTCAGTCCACATTTCGCGTGACTTCAATTCTCCTTGCAACACTTTCCCATCAGCCTTAAACGTTGTGTGGTCCCCCACTTTTTCCCGAAATAAATTATGCCATCGCGTTTCTGCTTCGATTTCTTCCGGTGACAGTTCAAATAAGCCGAACCGACGGTAAAATCCGTGATCCTCCTCATTTTCTTCAACCATCTCAAACCAAT
>CBKYSX010000604.1:0-3401 GCA_966690745.1 uncultured Ardenticatenales bacterium | reverse complement strand
GGATGGTGACAATATCCTTGAACTAATTGTCACACGCCCTTCCGCAACCACGATTTACGATGCCCGAACCCTTTCCATAGAATGGAATGCCACGGGGCTGGGCGGAACCCATGTAAAAATCGGGGATGTGGATGGCAATGGTAACCTTGAAATCATTATAAACGGGACAACGGGATACATTCTGTCTGCTTCAACCCAGAGTATCCTCCATACCAAACCCGATGGCTGGGGGCGGGTCATAGAAGTAGGCGACACCGACAACGATGGACGCGTCGAAATCGCCTATGTGCGCGGTGATACCATTTCCGCAAGTTGGGTTGGCGTAGAAGAAATCGAGAACGGCACTCTTCAATCCAAATGGGAAGTCGGACCGGGCAATGCCGAATCAGTAGCAATCGGAGAGGTGGATAGCGGCACAAGCGGAGCAGAAGTCGTGGTGGGTGGAAACATCAGCAACGATGCCATTGCCGCCCGCAACGGCAATAACGGTACTTTGTTGTGGACGATGAACAACCCCGGTTCCGGCGTACAGGGAATGGGGATCGGCGATTCCAATAGCGATGGAGTCGCCGACATTTGGTGGGGTAGTGGGCTAACCTCATCCGCAAGCGATCAAATCCTGGTGGCGGATAGTGCTACCCGCGCCATTGTATGGCGCAACCGTGATTATGAAGGTCCGTTCTTTACGGCGGCGGGGGATATGGATGCCGATGGCATTGTTGAGATTGTCGCTCTCAGTACCACGCTCAACGATGGTAATAGCGGCGGGGTCTATCTCCCTTACGATGGGGTCACTTTTGGCGAAGAACTGACCCGTACCACGCAGGTTGTTGCTTCTGCTTTTGTATTAGGGCAGGTGGATGAAGATGCGGTTTTGGAATTGGTGATGGGCGGACAATTGCACGGAACTACATCCGCGTATGTTGAAGTGATAGATGCCACCACCCGCCAAACCCAATGGACGCGGAGCAATCTGGGCAACGGAAAGGTCTCTGCCTTAAAAGCAGTCAATATAGACCAGGATATACGCGCGGAACTTTTTATCGCCGCGCCCAATCGCCGTGTTTATGTCCACGATGGCGCGTCGAATATCACCGAATGGGAAGGGGGACCGTTTACCGCCCCGATTGTGGACATAGAGATTGCCGATGCCGATAACGATGGCATTTTAGAATTGGGCGTATTAACGCAGGAAAATTTATATATCTATAGTACGTCTTCGTGGGCGTTAGAAACCACGATTCCCGTCAATCAGCAGGGATTTACGGGCAGTCAGGTGGCGGCGGGGAATGAGGATGGTGTTGGGGCAGGGGAATGGCTCATCGCGGCGGTGCGTCCCCTGACGGGCACTATCCCCTACGAAAGCCGTGTCCACATGGTAGACGGGAGTACCTATACCCAACAGTGGGAAACCGTTTTGCCCGGAGTCACCGTTGTTGAACTGCTGACACAACCGGGCAATGAAAATCGGGCGGGGCGGCTTTATCTGGGCGGCTATCAGCAGTTGAGCGAAGCGGCGGAACAACCCACCTATCTGACCATTGCCGATTATGACCCAACGGGCATGACCGAACACTATTCGAACAGCGAATTCTGGGGCAATCTTTATGCCATGACCCTCACCGATACGAACGGGGATGGCGTGAGCGAGTTATTTATAGGCACTTCTACTCTGTATCAACTGCGAAGTACCGAACCGATAGACCCGACGGCGGTAACAGTGACAAATTTTCAGGTATATCCTTTGGCACCACCTCCTGTAATGGGGGGCGGGGTGATAGCAATCGCATTGGTAGGGCTTAGCTTGATTTACAGACGGGGTGGCACGGCACTAAAGTGACCGTGCTAAGCGAACGAAACCCTAACGGGTTCAACAACATGTATGAGGCTTTGTTCTTCTGCCTTTGCTATTTCTGCCGTTGACTGCCGTTACTGTCGTCACTTTCTTTCACTTATCACTGACCACTAATCACTATTCACTTGCTACGCACTTTTTTCCGAAGCATGATACAATTGCCCAAACGGTAATTTGGTTGGGGCGACCGATGGCGTTCGTCCCCCAACGTTCGGAAAGGTGCAACCGTGGTTCAACCACTGTGGGATTTGATAGGGGATGGCTTCATCCCCGCTTTACAAGGGATCGAAGACCCCTTCCGCGATAATTTCTGGAACATTCCCGAATACGCCAAAGTCGCCATGTATGTGGCGATTGCGATGGCAACGCTTGCCCTCTTTTTCGGGTTACTGCGCCGTTTCAACCTCTATACCCAGGGGCAACCGTTGGTGGCGTGGAACCATCTGCCCCAACGGATGGGGCGTTTTTTCGTCTACGTCTTCGGGCAATTGCGGCTGGCGCGGCAAAGTTTCGCCGGGTTGATGCACCTGCTGATATTCTGGGCGTTTCTGGTGTTGTTCCTCGGCACGACCCTTGTCTTTATCGAAGCGGATATTACCGAGCCGATGGGGATTAAATATCTGCAAGACCGCTTTTATCTCCTTTTTGAATTTTCCCTCGACACCTTCGGGCTGTTTTTCCTCATCGGGCTGGCGATGGGGTGGTATCGCCGTTATGTGAAAGGGTCGGTCAAACTCAGTTACGACTGGGGTTGGTCTTTCATGCTCGGCATTTTGATCATTATTAATGCCGGGGGGTTTATCGTAGAGGCACTGCGGTTGGCGGTGGAGCAACCCTGGTGGCAGGGCTACGCGCCGGTCGGCTATGCCCTCTCCCAACTGATTTTAGCCTTTGGCTGGAGCGATGAAACGCTCCGCAACTTGCATCTCTTCGGCTGGCTGACCCATGTTGGTTTTGTGGCGTTGTTCATCGGTGGGATTCCTTACACCCCCTTGATGCACATTTTCACCAGCCCGCTCAACATCTTCTTCAGCCGCATCGAGGAAAATCCGCGCATGGAACGCACCCTGCGCCCGATTCCCGACATCGAAGCGCAAGAGGTGTGGGGCGTGGGTGCGTTGGAACAGTTTACATGGAAACAACTGCTTGATTTTGATGCCTGTACGGAATGTGGGCGTTGTCAGGCGGCGTGTCCGGCATGGAACGCCGGAACCGCGCTTAATCCCAAACATCTGATTATTGACCTTCGCAATCAAATGTTGGCGGAAGGCAAAGTGCCCTATGCCCAGATTGGTGGTTTTGAGAATGGCTATAAAGGGGTGGAGTTGGGCGCACCGTTGGTCGGCGGCGTGATTCGGGATGAAACCCTGTGGGCGTGTACCACCTGCCGTGCCTGTGTTTACGAATGTCCTGTCTTCATCGAACACATTGATTCGATTGTAGACATGCGCCGTTATCTGGTAATGACCGAGGGGCGCATTCCCGACACCACCACCCAAACCCTCAAAAATATTGAAAAATCAGGCAACCCGTGGGGCTACCCCGC
>CBKYSX010000603.1:0-3406 GCA_966690745.1 uncultured Ardenticatenales bacterium | reverse complement strand
GTGAGGGGTGGTGGGGTCAGTAAGCGTTGTGCCGCTTCGGTGTGTTTGCAACTCCGTTCGGCATTACCCCGTTTGTGAAGCCAACGCGGGCAATCACAACTGAGCGTGTTGTTTGCTTTGTCCTGCAACACCCGATACCAGTTTCCGGCAGTACTGGCAGACTCAAACGCCATAATCAAACGATAATCGCCCCGTGCGAAACTTTTGCTCATGGTATCCTCGAAAAAATTTCATAGTGCATATTGCATGTTGCATAAACGGCTTTAGTAGTGGAACGCGTTTCCGTTGTCGTTTATGCACTATGAACTATGCAATATGCACTTCTACCCGCCTGCCAATGGCGATAATACCAACAAATCGTTCTGGTCGGCGGGGTCAAAGCGGGAAATCAATTCGCCCGCGGAAAAAACCGCCCGCCCGCGACTGCGAAATGCCTGTACCAGACGGTCGGCATATTCAAAGGCGAACTGTTCTTCAGGGGCAAGCGTATCCAATGCGGCGAGGGAGGTGATGCGCGGGATGGCAACGGGGGCATCTCCTGCCCGCCCCATGACTTTGATGGTACGGGTTCCGGCAATCCCTTCGCTAAAATTTTGGGTCGCAACACGCTCTTTCCATAATGTCAACAAACGATTTTCTTCGGGGGTAAGGGTATAAGTGGAATGAGTTGGCATCAGGGTTGCTCCTTTCGCAGTGCGAGAATTAGAAGTACCCCGATTATACGGGCATAGTGCGACAGATTGTGTCGAAGAACAAATTTTCTATTTTAAACTTGTGTTATTACCATGGAATGGGTTCTCTATCACGGAAGAAACCATCGCTGGGTCCATTGTCAGGGAGGGTCGCAAGCCATACAGCCGTATCTGCCCCTTCTTCCACCGTGCGCGGGGCATTGGCTCCAGTGATGAGGGCGATGCGTTGCATGATTGCTCAATCCGGCGTGAAATTAGAAAACGTTAGAGGTTGCACTCAATTTTGAAAAATCCATAAAAGAAACGCGAGGGTTGCCCTCGCGTTTCTTCTCTTAGATCACACCCCCTGCATAATCAGATACTCCATCGCCTCCTGCAATTGGGCGAGATTGCGACATTCCACCATACGGTCGCAGAAGCGGGCATATTGGGGCGCAACCGAATCCCCGGTTCCCCAGCCCCATTCGCTCTCAGGGTTGAGCCAGAGAATCCGCCGGGAGCGTTCTTTGATTTCCTGCAACGCCCCATATTGCGGGTCGTAGAAATTGGTGCGCCCGTCCCCCAACACAATTACGGTGGTGCGGGAATTGATGGCATCGCCGTAGTTGTCCAAAAACTCACGGAAGGTGCGCCCGAAATCGGAATGCGCCCAATAAGTAATCCCCGATTCGCTGGTGGCGATTTTTACGGCTTCGTCAATTGGTTTGCGCTCAAAGGTTTCGGTCACTTCGTCCAGATCGCCTATAAAGACAAAGGAGCGTACCCGCCCCCGTTGTTGTTGAAGCGAGTAAACCAGTTGGAGCATGAAGCGGGCGGCGGTACGTACCGAGGAGGATACATCGCATAGAACGGCGATATTCAGGCGGTTGCGTTTGCGCTGTTTCCAACGCAATTCCATTGGAATCCCGGCGGTACTCATCGCGGTTCGCATCGTGCGCGTGACATCCAGCCGTTTGCGTCCCCCCGCTTTGGCGCGACGTGACCATTCTTTACGCAGTTTCCGCGCCAACTGCTCTACAATTTCTTCCATCGCCCGTATTTCCGGTTCACTATACGACCCCCAATCTTTATCCATCACATCCCGCTCAACGGGTTTGGGCGGACGTTCGCTTTGGAATTGTTTTTCCACGCGGTCATTGACTTCACTGGCAACCCATTTGGGGAACAGTTCCTGCAATTCCCAGAGCCGTTCCTGCACCCTCTGCGCCGCTTCGTAATTGCCCTGCCGCATTAATTGTTCAATCAGTTGGCGAATCTGCTCCTGCATTTTCTGCCAACCCATTTTGTCCAGCACAATGCGAACCAACTGCCCGCGTTGGAACATCGAGCGCAATTCCGCCAGTTGTTCCGGGGTCATGTGTTGAAGCATTTCGGCGGTGATGAATTGCACATTGCCCTGCAATAAGGCTTTAGCGAGGTCGTCCATGCCGCCCATTTCTTCCATGGCGCGGCGCATGGCTTCATCAAATTCGTCATCCCCTTCACCCGGTTTGGGCAAGCCATGACCAAACATCTCCTCAATCGGAATGTCCGAGGGGTGGTCGGTGAAGTAGGCATCAAAGATTTGGTCAAACAGAGCCATATCTTTGGTACGCTTGATGAGCGCGGCGCGGAGTGCCGCTTTGAATGTGGGGCGATCTTTCATGCCCACCACCATCGCCGCCCGCGCCCCATCCAGCGATTCCGCAATGGACACCTTCAGCCCACAGCGACGGCAGATTTGGATGAAGTTAATCAGAACATCTTCCATCGGCGTTGACCTTTCCCAAAAGAAATAAGAGGGAAGAGCAAAGAGGGTAGAAACGGCTTTATGCTTCCCTCTTCCCTCTTATTTCTTCGCTCTTTGTTCCTAATTCTTCCAATCTTCAAGGCGCATATTGGTTTTGCGGATAAGCGAGGTAAGGTCGCCTTTCACCCGTTGGGCATCGGATTCATATTTCACGAAGACCCCCAGCGTCTGCTCCACATACTCCCGCCCCAATGTCCCGGCGTTGAGCATGGTTAATGCACGCGCCCATTCGATGGTTTCCGACAATCCCGGCGTTTTTTTGAGGGCGAGGCGGCGCACTTCATGGATAAAGGCAACCACTTCCCGCGCCAGTTTCGGGGGCACTTCGGGCGCACGGACGCGCACGACATCCAATTCTTCTTTAAGGGTGGGATAGTTTATAAAGAGGTGCAAACAACGCCGTTTGAGCGCGTCTGACAAATCCCGTTGTTGGTTGGAGGTCAAAATCACCAACGGATGGCTTTTTGCTTGAATCGTGCCGAGTTCGGGAACGCTGACCTGAAAATCAGAGAGGACTTCCAATAGGAAGGCTTCAAATTCGGGGTCGGTTTTGTCAATCTCGTCAATCAACAGCACGGGGCGTTTATTGGCAAGTAGTGCACGAAGCAATGGACGCGGCAGAAGGAAATTTTCGGAGAAGAAGAGGTCTTCTTCGGCGGAAATCTTTTCGAAGGCATCGTGCAGGGTTTCGGTATCGGCAAGGAAGGAAGCTACGCGGTCCCGTAGCACCTGCGTATAAAGCATCTGTTTGGCATACTGCCATTCATACAGGGCTTTGGCTTCGTCCAACCCTTCATAACATTGTAAACGGATCAGTTCGGTATCCATAGCAGAAGCGAGGGCTTTTGCCATTTCGGTTTTGCCCACCCCGGCAGGTCCTTCAATTAAGAGGGGCTTGTCGAGTTTATCCGCCAGAAACACCACC
>CBKYSX010000602.1:0-3410 GCA_966690745.1 uncultured Ardenticatenales bacterium | reverse complement strand
GGTAAAGGTACGGCGGGATTCTAATTCGCTCAACCCGGCGGGGAGCTGTAAATCGGGGAAACGGTGGGCGGCGGGGACATCGTGAAAGAGATCGTCCTCATGCGCCACTCCAATCACCGCCAACATCTCGCGGCGGTCTTGTTCCGTATGGGGTGTATATTTCATCTATCGCTCCAGGAAGATCATTTCCAAAAGGAAAGAACTTCTCTTTTCATGTGGGTCGTCACGCCGATGGGACGACCCACTCCCTAACCCCCCAATTGTGCGATGATTCAGAGGGATGTCAAAAAACCTACTAACTAGTCAACATTGCATATCGGCTCTTACAACGTGGCTACAAACTGTACAAAAAATCCATACAACGTGATATAATTCAACAAAACGGCGGCGGCAATGTTACCCTAATCAGCAACCCTCCTATACAGCACACTGCCGCATCCAGTTCGCCTAGTCAATCTATTGTGAAAATAAAGGAGGGGGAGGGGGAGGGGGACTCGCCGGAACGGGTGTCGTTCCCGTGGAGGCGAGCGCGGAAGCAGGTGTCGTCCCTGCGAACGCGTACCATCCCAACACACTTACTTATTATCCTAAAACAAGCGCTTTTGCTGATTGTGTTGATCTGCGCTTGTATTCAAAACAAAGTCGTTCAATTAATGTGAGGTGTATATTGGAACAGAAACATTCGCGCTTTGAGAATGCAAGCGTTGAGTTTTATGAGGGAGGGTCTTTAGGAAAAGTAAAGAGAGAAAAATTTAAACCTACACAACAAGAGCAACGTGGCGGTGACCGAGGTGAAATACAAACTTTCTCGTTTGCTTCCCGTCGTAGACTGATGCGTTTTATTGCCACTTTACGTAAAGACGCACCTGCGCTCTTTATAACCCTTACATATCCTGACAGATTTCCCACAGATGCAAAGCGTTGGAAACGGGACTTAAAAGCCTTCTCCCTAAGATTAAAAAGAGAGTACCCCTTAGCAGCATTTATATGGCGATTAGAATTTAAGTCCCGAAAAAGCGGTTACAATACAGGAGAGATTGCTCCGCACTATCATTTGATTCTATATGGAGTTGAACATACCAAACGTAAAAACCTACGTGTATTCCAGCAATGGCTTTCACAAGCGTGGTATGAAGTAGTTAATAGTAATGATGATAAACATTTATCGGCAGGTACAGGTTGCACTCCTATAAAATCCCATCGTGGTGTAATGGCATATGCATCAAAGTATTTAAGTAAAGTCGAACAAGCAGCAGTTGGCAAAGTTGGTCGATATTGGGGCGCATATTTTCGCCCTAATTTACCAACTGCTGAACCAATAAGAATTGAGGTTACTGACAAACAAGCAGTCAGAATTATTCGTATGTTCCGCCGTCATTCCGGCGTTCGTAATCGTGCCTATAAAAGTTTAACCGTATTTCTTGACGGAAGTCAGTGGCGACGCAACATCGAAAAGATGCTTGACGACGGAAATATTTAGTAATTCAATATTTTAAGTCATCGCTTCTGAAAATTTTACAGGCAATAAAAACAGAAGCGCAAGGGAATTTCTTACCTTTGCGCTTCTGGAAATCACGATAGGAGAGATTTACTTACCCCAATAATGCCGTATACGCATCGGCATCCAGCAGTTTTTCCAATTCGCTTTCATTGGTAGCGCGAACTTTAACCAGCCATGCATCGCCGTAGGGGTCGCTGTTGAGCAGGTCGGGGGAATCAATCACGGTCTGGTTGATTTCAACGATTTCACCACTGATGGGGGCAAACAAATCGCTTGCCGCCTTCACCGATTCGACCACACCAAAACCCTTGCCCGCTTTCAGCGTATCACCAACATCCCCGACTTCTACATAAACAACATCGCCCAGCGAGTCCTGCGCGAAATCGGTAATCCCGATTACGTACACATCCCCCTCTTGCCGTACCCACTCATGTTCTTCGGTATATTTCAGTTCTGCGGGAACGTTTGTGCCTGCCATTGTATATACTCCTGTATAGAAATAAGGAGTAAAAGGTAAGTGGTAAGGGGTAAGGAGAAACGATAATCGTCGCATCCCCTTACCCCTAACTCCTTACCCCTTACTTTTCTCGTTTGTAAAACGGTCGTTGCACAACAACGGCAGGCACATGCTTGCCGCGAATATCCACGTAGAGGGTGGAATCCACCTTGCTGTAATCGGGGGTGACAAAGGCTTGCGCGATGGCGGTATTCAGATCAGGGGTCATGGAGCCACTGGTCACTTCGCCAATCTCTTCCCCTTCGGCGTTGTACACTTTATAGCCTTCGCGGGCAATCCCCCGATCCGTCAATTTAATCATCACCAGTTTGCGGGCAAGCGGACCCTTGCGTAATTCTTTCTGCCGTGCCGCGCCGATATAGTCCCCCTCTTTGGCAACAAAATAGCCCAGCCCCGCTTCTATAGGAGAGGTGGTTTCGTTCAATTCGTGTCCGTAAAGGGGCATCGAGGCTTCCAAACGCAGGGTATCCCGCGCCCCTAATCCGGCAGGAGCCAAGCCGAGCTCTGTCCCTTCTTGCAAGAGTTTGTCCCAGAGGGCAGGGGCATCATCCCCGCGAACGAACAGTTCAAAGCCATCTTCCCCGGTGTAGCCTGTTCGCGCCACAATGACTTCAAATTCGCCGATGGTTGCTTCGCGCACCCCGTAATATTGAATCTCGCTCACGTCAATATCGGTGAGCCGGTTCACGAGTTCGACGGCATTGGGTCCTTGAATGGCGAGCAATCCGTATTCATCGCTACGGTTCGCAACGGTTACACCTTCAAAATCGGCGGCAACCGCGGAAACATGCGCCCAATCTTTTTCGATGTTTCCCGCGTTGACCACAATCAGGGCGTATTCTTCACCAACCCGGTAGACGATAATATCATCAATCGTGCCACCATCGGCGTTCAGAAACATCGAATATTGTGCCTGCCCGACCGTCAATTTACTCGCATCATTGGCGCAGAGATAGTTAATGAAGGGAACAAGGTTCGGTCCGCGTACCTCAAATTCCCCCATGTGGCTGACATCAAACAATCCGGCGCGGGTTCGCACCGTGTTATGTTCATCTTTAATGCCTGTATATTGCACAGGCATATCCCAGCCGCCGAAGGGCACCATTTTCGCGCCCAACGCGACATGTTTTTCGTAAAGTGGGGTTCGTTTTAAGGAGTCGTCCACGTTGACTGTCCTCGGAAGTGATGAGTGGTTTTGAAGTGAGGCGCGTCTTCAACAGGAAAGGGTGCGCCTTCTTTCTACGGTAGGCGGATTGTACGCTTCCTTCGTGCTTAGGCAAACCTTATAAGGGTAGAAAACCATCAAACCCTATGCGACACCTCACAAAAAAGGGGGTGCGTATCACTGTGATACGCACCCCCTTTCGATTCACGTTATTTAGGGAATAATCA
>CBKYSX010000601.1:0-3411 GCA_966690745.1 uncultured Ardenticatenales bacterium | reverse complement strand
CTGCTCTGCAAGCCGAACCACCCCTACCCATTCCCACCCTGACCGCCACTACCCGGTCTGTCATGACCTGCGCCACGGTTGAAGGGGCATGGGGGGAACAGTGGGAAGTTGCTATTGAGGCGTTAATTGAATTAGAACAGGCGGGGGTAATATGTGGAGCGGAGCCACCGGCATCCAAACTATACGCCGCTTATTTTAACCTTGCCTCTACCTTAGAGGCAAACGGCGACGTGCAAGCGGCAGTGGCGCAATACACAAAAGCGTATGAGTTAGACCCCGGACGACAGGAGGCACTTGACGCATTGGCGCGGTTAGGGCATTTGCCCGCCCCGACCCCGGTGGTGTGTGACGACCCCACGCCGCCATTCGACCCCGCCCCCACTGATGTGCCTGACCTCACCGAATTTGTCACGGTCACGGGTACTTCTTTTGCGGTAGAGAGTATGCCTTATCTGATTCGCGGCGTGAATTACTATCCACGTCATGCCCCATGGGATCGCTTTTTGGAGGAAGCCGACCCCGATGCCATGGCGGAAGAGTTGGATTTGATTCAAGGTGCAGGGTTCAACACCATTCGTGTTTTTTTGCGATATGACGCGCTCTTTACCTGCGGCCCGGAACTAGCCATCCCTAAGGTGGAGGGCTTTGCTATCGTAGATACATTGTTGGAACTAGCGCAGGAACGAGATGTACGGGTCATGATGACCCTTAACGATTTACCCGATTTGCGTTTCCGTCCGCTATACACCGATTGGACGCGATACGATGCCCAAACGACTTACATCGTGCGCCGTTATCGAAATAACCCCACGATTATAGCGTGGGATTTGAGGAATGAAGGAGATTTGGATTACGGGGTAAGGGCAGGGGATACCCCTAAATTTTCGCAGGAGCAGGTCATAACGTGGTTGGCGCATACCAGTGCGCTGGTACGTGAAAACGCTCCCAATCACCTGATTACCGCCGGTTGGTGGGGCGACCCTGCTGTAACCGCACCCCATGTAGATTTTCTTTCGTTCCATCATTGGAGCAACGCGGAAGAACTGGCGGCACGAATAGAACACTATCAAGCCGTCAACGAGAAACCTCTATTGTTACAAGAAGTCGGCTACCACAGTTGGGCAGATGCCCCTGCCGATGCCCGCACCGAAGAAGCACAGGCAGAATTGCTGACTGCCGTTGTAGAGGTTGCTAATACCACAGAACTGGCAGGGTGGATGATCTGGAGTGCCTTTGATTACATGCCGGAACCGGGACAACCGCCCAATTATGAACACTTCTTCGGGGTGTGGCGGGTGGACGGAAGTGCAAAGCCATTCATTGAAACATTACAGACGAATCCATGACAACCCACTTTGAATAGAACGTTGCCAGTCGGAATGATTGCGAATCTCCCCCAATGAGTGGGGTTGGGTGGGATGGTCAGCACGAGGTTGCAGGACAATCTCCCACCACCCCACATCATGCCATTTCCCCAACTTGTAGCCTGTCTGGTGATAAATGCCTATCGAGGTAAATCCCAGTGATTCATGTAATGCCACGCTTGCCGGATTGGGTAGGGCGATTCCCGCGTAGGCGTTGTAAAACCCTTGCAGACGAAGCAAGGCAAATAGCGAGGTGTATAACCCTCTCCCTACGCCACCCCGTCGTGCCTCCGGGTGAACATAAACCGTAACATCTACACCCCACTGATAAGCGGCACGTTCCCGATGTTTGGAGGCGTAGACATACCCCGCCACAAATCCATCCTCCCGTTCGCACACCAGCCAAGGAAAGCGTGTTAGCCCGTTCTCTATCCGCCCTGCCATTTCCCCTACTGTAGGAACTTCTATCTCAAAGGAAACAATAGTTTCCCGCACAAAAGGAGCGTAAATTGCCTGGATGGCGGGCGCGTCGTCAGGCGTAGCGAGGCGGATGAGAGCGGACATGAGGAGATTGATAGGGAGAGAGGGTGAACCTTATTGCATAGTGCATATTGCATAAACGGCAACAACCCCTGTGATAGAAGCTTTGCCGTTTATGCAATATGTACTATGAAGTCGTTTTCCGTTCTACCCCGCCAGCCTCGCCGCATTCCGCTTCATATAGGTCAACAATGCGGTCAGCCCGTTGAGCCGTTGGTGGGATAACACTTTATCCAACCCGAGTTCGGCATAGAGGTCAAGCGGCGTGGCGGCGATGGCTTCCGGGGTCGCGCCGTTTAACCCTTGATGGAGGATACTGGCAAAGCCGCGCACGGTGGGGGCTTCTTTTGGAATGTCAATATCATAATAGATACGCCCCTCTTTGGCATGGGTATGCAAAAAGACCGGGCTTTGGCATTCATGTACTTGCTCCATCTCATCCCGCTTAGCGGCAAGGTCGGGGGGCAAATCCGGCAATTGTTCCGAAAAGTCCAACAGCATACTCACCCGGTCACGCGGCTCGGCTTCGGCAAACATTTCAATAATTTCTTGGAGTTCAGGAGAAAGGTGGCTATGGTCGCTCATGGTTATCTCTATAGGGCAACGGGTTGAGTATTGTTGACTCAACCCGTTGTACGGTTGTCTATTTATCTGACAAAAAGTATACCATAACAGAACAAGGAAACCGAGTTTCTGCTTGGGAAGATTAGGCTTCTTTCTTGCACTACTTTACAATTTGCCTAGTCAGAGATAAAATTATAATTAATCGAACATAAGAGGCGTGGTAATGCAGTTATGAAAAGAGGCATATGGACAATAAGGCATATTTTCAAAGAGTGGTGCTTTTTGTATCACTCATCATCGCTGTAATTGCGCTATACCTGGCATTTGCCGATGAGCCGATACAGGCGGCACCTAAATCTGCTTTCATTCGTGTTACGCCTTCATCTTTATCTGTTGCTTTGGCTCCCGGGGTAGTCATAACTGAATCGCTTTCGATTCAGAATGTATCGGGAAAGCCATTGGAATGGATGATTGAAGAGCAGGGAAATACTGCCACCAGATTACCGGGGGATGTTTTGTTCAATAATGGTCCCGTTGTCAATTTACCTCATGGCGGAGCAGGGGGCGCAGATGCCAGCACTATCCAGACGAACTATCTGCTAACTCAATATGGATGGGCGCACTCGGTTGCGGGTGGGTTCCGTGTCGCAGACAATTTTACAATTCCTGCGGGCGAACATTGGACGATTGACCAAATTACTTTTTACGCTTTTCAAACCGATAGCGGTACGACAAGCCCCATGACCGAAGTGAATTTACGCATCTGGAACGGCAGACCGGACTATCCAAACAGCCGGGTTGTCTTTGGGAATACCACAACCAATCGCCTTGTCGAATCGGTGTGGATAGATGCCTACCGGGTACGCGATGATGACCTTCTAAATCCAAGTCGTCCCATAATGTCAAATACAGTAAATGTGGGTACAACCCTCACGGCGGGGAC
>CBKYSX010000600.1:0-3411 GCA_966690745.1 uncultured Ardenticatenales bacterium | reverse complement strand
ATTAATATTCCCGCTACGGGTTTACATAATCATATTGTCATCGCTGGTGGCGGACGGGTAGGCTCCTCGGTAGCGGCAGTATTACAACGGATGAATTTGCCCTTTGTTCTAATTGAATTAGATCAACGCCGTTTTGAAGCCAATCAAAAAGCGGGCTATCCGACCATCTTTGGTGATGTGACCCAACCGATTGTATTAGAGACCGCCTGTGTCGAAGAAGCCAATCTGGTGATTATTACCGTTCCGGCGTTGGCAGACATCAATTCGGTGGTCAAATTCGTGCGCGGGGTTCGTCCCGACTTGCATATTGTAGCGCGAGCGGAAGGGCAAGAAGTGGTCGAAGCCCTCCATGCAACAGGGGTGTATGAAGTGGTGCAACCTCATTTTGAAGCCAGCCTCGAAATTGTTCGTCAGGCATTGTTACACCTAAATGTTGCCGAACCTCAAGTCCGCACGATTACCGATACGGAACGAACCGAGCGATATGCCGCCGTTGCTTAATATTTCTTTACACCCGATGCAACACCATGAAAGCTTGCTATAATTATCTGTAGCATTTCGGTACAATTGGCTCTATTCACGAGCACTACCCCTTTGTGTGCCATAGGAACACTATATGACAACGGAATTGGAATTATCCCCCGTTGCGATTCGCACGTTAGCCGAATTATCGCCTGCCGAAAAATATTTCAACCGTGAATTGAGTTGGCTCCAGTTCAATCATCGCGTGTTGGAGCAGGCAAACGAACCCCGCCATCCTTTGTTAGAACGGGTGCGCTTTCTGGCGATTTTCAGTAGTAACCTTAATGAGTTTTTCCTGGTACGGGTAGGGGGACTTACGGCATTGGTGCAGGAACGGGTGCATACCCTTTCAATTGATGGGCAAACACCCGCCGAACAGTTGAGTGCTATTAATCACCAACTGGATGGGTTATTGGAGAAGCGTACTCATCTGTGGCAGGATGTCCTACGCCCCCTGCTGGCGGAACAAAAAATTTTTGTTTCCAGCTATGATGAACTGGATTCAACAGGACAGGGGTATCTTTCCACCTATTTCAAAAATCAGATTTTTCCCCTGCTTACGCCTCTGGCAGTAGACCCCGGAAGACCCTTTCCGCATATTTCCAGTCTTAGTCTGAACCTTGCGATTGAATTAGAGATTGCACCGGGGCGGGTACGCTTCGCCCGGCTCAAAATTCCGCCCAATATCCCGCGGTTGGTACAAGTGCCGGACCCGGCAGACCCCTCGCATTATCGTTTTGTTTGGATTGAAGAGGTTATTCGCGCTCATCTGCAAGAGTTGTTTCCGGGTGTTACCATTCGGGGTGCCTTTGCCTTCCGTCTGGCGCGGGATGCGGATCAGGCATTGGCGGAAAGCGAAGTCAGCGATTTGATGTTGGCGATGGAAAACCACCTGCGCCGCCGCCATTTCGGGCGGGTCGTGCGGCTGGAAGTGGAAGAGGGGATGCCGCAGAGTATTCAAGAACTCTTGATAGAAAACATTGAAGCCTCGGCGCGTTCGCTTGAAATTGTCCCCAATCCCCTGGACTTTACCGCGCTATTTGAATTAGTGTCGAAGGTCAATCGCCCTGATTTAACGTACGCGCCTTTCGTCCCCAATATTCCCCATCATTTTACCGATGACGACAAACGCTCTTTCTTTGCGGTGTTACGGGAACAAGACCGTCTGGTTCATCATCCTTATGATTCCTTTGAACCCGTGCTGGACTTTTTGGAAACGGCGGCGAATGATAAATCGGTGGTAGCCATCAAGCAGACACTGTATCGTATGGGGAACAACCCCCGCATTGTCAATGCCTTACTAAAGGCGCGGCGGGCGGGCAAACAGGTTGCTGTACTCGTTGAACTTAAAGCACGGTTTGATGAAGAAACCAATATCGAATGGGCGCGAACGTTAGAAGATGAAGGGGTTCACGTTGTCTATGGTTTGCTGGGCTTAAAAACCCATGCCAAAGTGATTCTGGTAGTGCGCCGCGAGAATGATGTTCTGCGCCGCTATGTCCATATTGGAACAGGAAATTACAACGCCTCCACCGCCCGGCTCTATACGGATATGGGGTTGTTTACGGCACGTCCCGAAGTCGGTCATGATGCGAGCGACCTCTTTAATTTTCTCACAGGGTTTAGCAATCAGGAGCATTATGAAACCCTGTTAGTTGCTCCTGTGGAATTGCGCCAACGCTTATTGGAAATGATTAAACGGGAAACCCGCCATGCGCGAGAGGGTCGCCTTGCTGGGGTTTTTTTCAAGATGAACGCACTGACCGACCGTGCCATGATTGATGCCCTCTATGAAGCCTCTCAAGCAGGGGTGGAAGTACGGTTAGTCGTAAGGGGAGCCAGTTGTCTGCGCCCCGGTGTTACGGGAATGAGCGAAAATATTGAGGTTCGCAGTCTGGTAGGACGCTTTCTGGAACATTCCCGTATTTTCTATTTTGAAAATGGCGGTGACGCTGAAGTTTTTATGGGCAGTGCCGATTTTATGGCGCGAAACTTAGATCGCCGCGTCGAAGTGGCTGTACCCGTGGTGGATGTAGAACACAAAAACTACTTGCTTAATCATGTTCTTCACGCCTCATGGAATGATACGGTGAACAATTACCATCGTAACCTTGACGGGACTTACACCCGTTTAACTGATTCGGACGCACCTTTGAACAGTCACGATTATTTGATGGCATTGCATGGATGCCAACCCCTTCAACCATACCCCACTCCGAAAGTTCCGCCTTCTATGTATGGCGAAGGAGCGTAAGGGGTGGGTGCGCCAGATACTATTGAACCGACTCCGCCTGCCCGTACCATTGGCATTATAGACCTCGGCTCCAACACAGCGCGGATTGTTATTCTCAAATACCGCGCCGGATATGCTTATCACATTGATAGTGAAATCCGTGAAATTGTGCGGTTGCGGCAGGGAATGACCGAAAACGGCTTGTCCGCCGATGCTATTCAACGTGCCTATCATACCTTACGCCTCTTTAAGCATTTCGCCGATGCGGTGAAAGCCGATACCGTGATTGCTACGGCGACCAGTGCGGTACGGGAAGCGGGTGATGGCATAGAGTTTGTACGCCATGTGGAGGAAGAGATTGGCTTAAAACTACGTATTCTGTCCGGCGAGGAAGAAGCCTATTACGGGGTTCTGGGGGTACTCAATGCGGTTCCTATGCAGGATGGAATCGTGTTGGATATTGGCGGAGGGAGTGCCCAGTTGAGTCAGGTTGAATCAGGCAAATTTGTACGGGGGCAAGCACTGACATTAGGGTCGCTGGCATTGTCGGAACGTTTCATACAGAACGACCCGATTACCAAAAAAGAAGTCAAAAAAATCCAAAAGGAAATTGAAAGCCAACTTGACTCTTTAGAGTGGTTAAAGCAATCCGAAGG
>CBKYSX010000599.1:0-3422 GCA_966690745.1 uncultured Ardenticatenales bacterium | reverse complement strand
CCCCGGCTACGAATCCACTCTATAACCAACAGCATAACCCGACCGCTAAAATATGGCGGCGCAAGGATAACCCGTTGGATGATGGCTCAGGTCGCTTTCCTTATGTTCTCACCACCTACCGCCTCACCGAACATCACACGGCTGGGGGTATGACTCGGTGGAACAACACGCTTGCCGAATTGCAACCCGAATTGTTCGCCGAGATTTCGCCCCAACTGGCAAAGGAAAAAGGGATTGAAAATGGTGGTTGGATGACCATTAGCACCCCACGCGGCAAGATTGAGGCGAAGGCATTGGTGACGGAACGGATGAACCCGCTCCAAATTAATGGAAAAACGGTACATACAGTGGGAATGCCCTGGCATTGGGGCTTTGCAGGGATTGCTACCGGCGATATTGCCAATGACCTCACTTCTATCGTCGGCGACCCCAATGTGAGCATCCATGAGGCGAAAACGCTGGTTTGTAATATCTGGGCGGGGCGGAAACGAAGCAAAAGGTGAGCGACTGGAGGACACAGCGAGGACGCTGTGTCCATGAAAACCCGTAGCATGACAAAACGGCAACTATCATCTTGCCGTTTCACGAACTACTTATCACTGCTGTTGCGCCATCTGAATCAGATTGCCACAGGTATCTTCAAAAACCGCCTCAATTGTCCCCCAATCGGTGGCTTTGGGTGGTTGACGGAAGACCACACCCAATCCTGTGAGCCGTTCATACTCTTTTTGAGCATCTGCCACTCCGAAAACGATACAGGGCAACCCTTGTTCATAGAGCGCAGATTGATAGGTTTGAGCAATCGGGTTGTTATTTGGTTCCAATAACAGTTGCGTTCCATCGGGGTCTTCGGGCGAGGCAACGATGGCTAAATAGAAATCGGGCATATAGACTTTTTCGATGAAGCCTAAAACCTCTGTATAGAATTTATAGGCTTTGCCAACCGGGTCATCTACAAAGACGCTGACAAGTTGAATTTTCATGTGGTGCCTTCTAAGTAATCATCGTTTCCTAACCCCACTATACAAAGGCGGCGCGACAGGATATGTTCGTTTTCGCGTTGCCTATTTTTCCTTTCCCTCTCCCCTTGTCATAATCATCCCATGATTTCCCCAAACGTTCCCCACGGCTTTTTCACGGACACCACGCTTTGCATCGGGTGTAAGGCGTGTGAGGTGGCGTGTAAGCAGTGGAATGGGGTAGGGATGGATGGGCTGGAACTATCCGGCTTTTCCTATGACAATACCGTGCGGTTGGGAGCGCAGACATGGCGGCACGTTGCCTTTGTGGAACAACCTGTTCCCCTGACGGTGGGCGGACCCGCGCAACGCTGGCTAATGTTGAGCGATGTCTGCAAACATTGCACCCATGCGGGCTGTCTGAATGCCTGCCCCACCGGGGCGTTGATGCGAACCGAGTTTGACACGGTGGTGGTCCAACATGATGTTTGTAACGGCTGTGGCTTTTGTGTTCCTGCCTGTCCTTTTGGGGTCATTGAAGTAGATTTGCATGGGCTGGGGATTGCCCAAAAATGCACCCTCTGTTATGACCGTTTGCGCGATGGTTTAGAACCCGCCTGCGCCAAAGCCTGCCCCACCGATTCGATTGTTTTTGGTCCGATGGAGCAACTCTTGCAACAGGCGCAGGGGCGGGTTGACTTTCTGCAACAGGCAGGAATGCCCTCGGCACAGTTGTGGGGTGTGGACGATGAACTGGCAGGAGGCATCAATGCCTTTTTCCTCATCGTAGACCGCCCCGAGGTCTACGGGTTACCCGTCTCCGCCACCGACCCGACAGTACGAACCCCACCCGCCGCCCGCAACGGCTTAATGGCGGCGTTGTTATATTTGTTGTTTACCTTTATCGTCTTCCGTCGCCCCTGACAAGAATTGCATGTTGCATAGTGCATAAACGGCACACAGGATTGGGAAGATGTCTTGTCGTTTATGCACTATGCACTATGCACTATGCACTATGCAACCCATGTCAATCCCACCCCTCGACAGCCCTGACCACCCCACCTACTACAACCAACCCGTCATTCGTTCGGGGCATTGGACATGGCAAATCATTCTCTATTTTTGGGTAGGTGGGATTGCCGGAGCGAGTTATGTGATTGGCGTAGTGGCGGATCGCTTCGGGCGAGAGGAGGATAAGGAATTGGGGCGGTGGGGGCGGTATATAGGGCTGGCTGGAGCCATCATTAGCCCCATTTTGCTGATTTGGGACTTGGGAAAGCCGAGCCGCTTCCTCAATATGCTCCGCATTATCAAAGTGCGCTCCCCGATGAGCGTTGGCACATGGGGGTTGGTCGCATATAGTGGCTTTGCGGGTATCAGTGCGGTGCTACAAGCCCTCCACGATTTCAAGATTCGCCCACCTTTAGTAAATCCTGTACGAACCTTTTATTTCAAAGCCATTGAGCCATTTGGCACGTTGTTGGGATTGTTTATGGGAGGATATACCGGGGTACTCATTTCCAATACCGCCGTACCTTTGTGGGCGCGGAATTACAAAACCAATTCCCCCGTTTTCTTAAGCAGTGCCTTTGCCACCGCCGCCGCGATGTTGTCCCTCCTTTTAATTATTACCAAACGGGGCAACCCACACACCGAAGCAAAGTTGGCACAGATTCAACTGGGCGCAACCATGACGGAAGCCGCGCTGTTGATTTATGAAATGGAGCATCTGGGTCCCCATTTGCGGAAACCATTAACGCACGGCAAAAGTGCTAAATCTTTTTATGGCTCGTTGCTAGCGGGGATTATTATTCCCATGCTTATAGGGAATCCCTCCCCCCGCTGGCTCAGAATGATAAAAGCCGTGCTCACTTTGATAGGCGGCTTATTGTTTCGTACTGCTATCATTGAAGGGGGGCATGAAAGTGCGGACGACCCGCAGACTTATCACGTGTTTAATGAGATGGAAAGGGGAGAAAAGGGAACTAAGTAAGAAGTATCAGAATACTTATGTCTTTCCTCTATCCATTCCTGCCTGTGAATTATGGTATCTTTTTGGATTCATTCATATCTGTTACCGATAGGAGCAACCCTCTGGACGCGTTCACTTTCAATCTCTGGTTCGTCATCATCGGCGTACTCCTCATCTCCATCGCCCTTGTCTATTCCATTCTAAAGCCGAAACCTATCAGCCCGGAATTGCTTTATCTCCTCGTAGGGGTGTTGTTGGGTCCTGCCGGGGTGGAATTGATTATTTTGAACCCTCTGGCAAATGCACATCTGCTGGAACGGCTCACCGAAATTGTGGTGCTCATTTCGCTTTTTTCAGCAGGTTTAAAATTGCGTACGCCCCTTTACGATGGGCGATGGAAACTCCCGGTGCGGCTTGCATCGGTTTCCATGATTATCACTGTGCTGTTGGTGGCGGCGGTCGGGATATGGGGGTTGGGCTTAACCGTGGGC
>CBKYSX010000598.1:0-3426 GCA_966690745.1 uncultured Ardenticatenales bacterium | reverse complement strand
CCGGGCAGGGACCGATATATTGCGAACGGTCTAATGCCTCCCGCGCCCGTTTAATGCCCTTATCGGTAATCGTATAGACAAAGGCGCGTTCGCCCAGCCCTTTTGACCCCGCTACCGATACCAATTCTTCCCGTTTTAGAAATTCCAACACCTTTTCTAATACGCCGACGAAGGGCAAACACGCCTGAGTAGAAAGATCATTCGCGCTGATTTCTCCCGCAAAATAAATCATCTTCAGGGTGAGATCGGCGATAAAGCCCATGTTCAACCCGGTATCTTCAATGGTGGTGGGTTCAAACAGCTCCACTTTCGGTACCCTTGGTTTCGCGGCTACGGTTTTTGGCATCGCCAGCGTATTCATAATAAATCAAGACTCCCACCCGTTGCATTTCAATAGATATCTACGCACTAAACCCTGCGTTTATACCCGTTTCCCTGCCCTGGGTTTTGCTAGTGTGAATGAAGATGAAGTGGAAGGCAAATAAAAGCACCACAACTTGAAATTTCTGTATTCGCGTTAGGCGCGAGGGGGGACAGAAGGAGATTGGTTGTAGTGCTCAAACCGTGAACGAAGCACACTGTTCGTTATCACATTGCTCCCCGCAGACTGTAAGGATGATATAAAGTCGTCTGCATGTGCGTAACTATACTGGCGTGACAAACGGGTTGCAACGCGCCATTAGTACCCCATCCATTATGTGAAACGGGTAACTCAAGGTGGAATGGAAGGCGCACTCGCTGGTTTTCCTATTGCAGATAAGACTTTTTTCCCTGCCTCTACCAATCGCCCAAAGCCGATTTTGTTATTTCCCGGAGTACTTGTCGAAACCTGCCAACTGCTTTTATACTTCCCAAAATGCTTGCTTTGTATCCTAACCATCATGGCACACAGGAGAGATTTTTATGGATACGCCTCTAAAAAAATCGGTACTCCAATGGATATATTTATTGGCACTGCCAACCATATATTTATTAGTAGTTCCAACCCTTATCTATTTCGTAGGATTATGGCTGATTCCCTCACTGGAATGGAGGCGAGTTTTAGCAACATTAGGAATATTTTTTGGGATGACCGGCATAGTCCCATTTATACAAACTGAAAAAAACATACGAAGAATTCAATCGCTTGGTATATGGCGTGGTGTCGTGGTTATCGCCATCACTTTAGCGTACTTTTGGTTCTTATTTGCCTTTCTTTCCCCGATCACTGATCACTGGCTGTGGTCAATCCTCTATAACTGGCTGGGCGGTGTGTGGGGAGGCATCCTGTTACAAATGATATTTAATGAGCAAATCGGAGAACGACTTTTTCCCCCTAAACCATCCCCATGACCCTATCTTTATGTGAACGGATAGGGATGTTGCTCCCGATATTTGTTTCTTGCCGCTAGCCTTTGAACCTTTATTTACCGCGACGCTTTACCGCACAGGAAGAATTCGCACGTATACGGTTGCACTACTGCGGCGCGAAGGTAGCAGAATTTGAATTTGCCGTATACGGCATGATCCCCGTTTACCGCTGTACTGTACCGCAAGACCATCCGACTTCATAAGAAATTAACAGTTTCCCCTTCGCTCTGCTAATAACCGGACATGCTATACCGCCACACCCGAAAAAACGCGAAAACGGGCGTATTTCTATGGTTTTGATTCAATTGGGTGCAAAAGGGTTACGAACAGCGAGGAATCAAGAGGGGGACTATCTTCTGCCAATTTGCCATGATTAGCACTCCTTAGTATACTCTGCTTGGCACTCAAAAAGAGAGAGTGCTAACATAGATTGACCGATGGTTTCGTGATAGTGATCACCCGACCATACCAGAGAAAAATTAACCCCAATCAGCAGGAGGAATTGCACCTATGGCGAGCAATCTGCGACCGCTTGGCGACCGCGTAATTGTTGAAGCGATTGAACGGGAAGATATGACCCCCAGTGGTATCGTTCTCCCCGACACCGCAAAAGAAAAACCCCAGGAAGGGAATGTTCTGGCGGTGGGCGCGGGCAAATTGAATGACGATGGTACGCGCTCTGTAATGGATGTCAAAGTGGGCGACCGTGTAATCTACGCGAAGTATGCCGGGACGGAAATTAAGCTCGATGGGGACCGCAAAGTTTTGATCCTCAAAGAAACCGATATTTTGGCAATTGTAGAGTAAATAAAGTGCATATTGCATAGTTCATAGTGCATAAAGGCAACGGCAAGGGAAAAAGTCGTAGTCGTTTTATGAAATATGGAATATGCACTATGTAAGCGTGTAAACCCGAAAACAAGGAGAATTATCTCATGCCTGCAAAGCAAATTCGATTTGCCGAACAAGCCCGCCAGGAATTAAAAGAAGGCGTGGATGCCGTAGCCAATGCCGTCAAAACCACTTTGGGACCCAAAGGGCGCAACGTGGCGATTGACAAAAAATTTGGCGCACCCACCGTCACCCACGATGGTGTGACCGTTGCCAAAGAAGTCGAATTGGAAGGTCCGTTCGCTAACATGGGGGCGCAATTGCTGAAGCAAGCCGCCACCAAAACCGATGATGTTGCCGGGGACGGAACCACCACCTCGATTGTTCTGGCGCAAGCGATTGTAACCGAAGGGCTTCGCAACGTTGCCGCCGGTGCCAACCCGATGCAAATTAAGCGCGGGATTGACAAAGCCACCGCCCGCCTCGTTGAAGAAATCCGCTCGATGGCGAAAGAAATTTCCAGCAAGGGCGAAATCGCCCAAATCGGGACGATTTCCGCCGCCGACAGCACCATCGGTGAATTGCTTGCCGACGTGATGGATAAAGTCGGTAAAGATGGCGTTATTACCGTTGAAGAATCCCGTGGTCTCGCCTTTGAAACCGAGTACGTGGAAGGGATGCAATTCGACCGCGGCTACATCAGCCCCTACTTCGTCACCGATGCGGACCGCATGGAAGCCCGCCTCGACAACCCCTTCATTCTGATTCACGACAAGAAAATCTCCAGCGCCCAAGACATCGTGCCTGTACTGGAAAAAGTGATTCAAAGCGGGAGCCGCAATCTTCTGATTATCTCGGAAGATTTGGATGGGGAAGCCCTCGCCACGTTGGTGCTAAACAAACTGCGCGGCACCTTCAATGTTGTCGCTGTCAAAGCCCCCGGCTTCGGCGACCGCCGCAAGGCAATGTTGCAAGACATCGCCATTTTGACGGGTGGTCAACTCATCACCGAAGAAATGGGACGCAAGCTCGATTCGACCACGTTGAAAGACCTCGGTCGCGCCAAGCAAGTCGTGATTGACAAAGACAACACCACCATTGTGGATGGTGCCGGTGCTGAAGCAGACATCAAGAGCCGCATCAACCAGATCCGCGCCCAGATGGACACCACGACCAGCGACTACGACCGCGAAAAATTGAATGAGCGGTTGGCGAAACTGGCGGGTGGTGTGGCAATTGTCCGCG
>CBKYSX010000597.1:0-3429 GCA_966690745.1 uncultured Ardenticatenales bacterium | reverse complement strand
TGTTGCAGGGTCTAACGCGCATTCGTGTGGGCGTTATGACGAAAACCCCGGTCGGCTTGTATCGAAACGGTTCCGCCCGGAGGGGCATCCGTGTTCCCACTTCGATACCTCCATGGAAAAGACCTCATTTTTGCTTGTGCGTGGAATGAAAACGTAGCCCGCTGTCGGGGCTACCGGTAGGCTTTTTGCGGTTTGCGGTTTTTGCCGCACGCGAAAAGCCTTATTGCCTTTGTACCGAGATGTGCGGTGTACGATGTCCGTAGCATCTACACCATCCATACCGTACTCATAAGGAGAGTTCATGGCTAAACAGGATTTACGTGCCGGTGTTCGTGATTTCCCTGTTAAAAATTACGCCTCTATCAGCGAATTGCTCCCCCTTCCCGATCTGATTGATATTCAGATTACTAGTTTCGACTGGTTTAAGAATGAAGGGTTGCGCGAGCTGTTTGATGAAATTTCACCGATTGAAAGTTTCAACGGCAATTTGCAACTGTGGTTTCTGGATTATTGGTTCGAGGAGCCGAAGTACAGCGAAAAGGATTGTCTGGAACTGGACATGACCTTTGCCGCCCCGTTGTGGGTAAAGGCGCGGTTGGTGAACAAAGAAACAGGCGAAATGCAGGAGCAGGATGTCTTCATGGGCGAATTCCCCATGATGACCCCGCAGGGAACCTTTATTCACAACGGCTCGGAACGGGTCGTCGTGAGCCAGCTGATTCGCTCCCCCAATGCCTATTTCTCGTTAGAAGAAGACCGCACCACCGGGCGCAATCTCTGCACGGCGAAATTGATTCCCAATCGCGGCGCGTGGCTTGAATTTGAAACCAGCAAACGGGATGTGATTTCGGTCAAAGTAGACCGCAAGCGCAAGATTCCCTTCACCATTTTCCTCCGCGCCATTGGGATGGTGCCGGATGGGTATGGTTCGACCCTGGTTCAGAACGGAACCGACGAAGAACTGTACGCGCTTTTCCAGGAAGTGGACGATGACCCCGACCACAAATTTTTGGAAGCGACGATTGAACGGGACCCGACCAAAAACGCCAAAGACGCGCTGATTGAATTTTACAAGAAACTGCGCCCCGGCGACCCCGCCACCGAAGACAACGCCAAGAGCTATCTCGAATCGTTGTTGTTCAATGCCCGCCGCTATGATTTGGGCAAGGTCGGGCGGTATAAGCTCAACAAGCAATTAAAAGTGGATGTGCCGTTGTCCAGCCGCACCCTGTCGCAAGATGATATTGTGCGGATTATCAAGCGCATCTTCTTGATTAACAACGACCGCGCCGAGCCGGATGATATTGACCACCTCGGCAACCGCCGCGTCAAGCGGGTGGGCGAATTGGTGCAAAACCAATTGCGCGTGGGCTTGCTCCGTATGGAGCGCGTGGTGCGCGAACGTATGTCCATCCGCGACCCGGAAGCCGTGACCCCGATTGCGCTGATTAACATTCGCCCGGTGGTTGCCGCCGTGCGCGAATTCTTCGGCGGGTCGCAATTGTCGCAGTTCATGGAGCAAACCAACCCGTTGGCAGAATTGCGGAGCAAGCGCACCTTGTCCGCCCTCGGTCCGGGCGGTCTGCGCCGCGAACGGGCGGGCTTCGACGTGCGCGACGTTCACCACAGCCACTACGGGCGGATTTGCCCGATTGAAACGCCGGAAGGTCCGAACATCGGTTTGATTGGTCGTCTGGCAACCTTTGGACGCGTCAACGAATTTGGCTTCATCGAAACGCCCTACCGGAAGGTGATTAACCGTGTGGCGAACGATGGCAAGTCGGGCGTGGGTGAAATCAGCCGCGAGGATATTGAAGACCCCAAAACCGAAGAAGTGCTTTTGGAAGAGGGGCAACTGATTACCGAAGAAATCGCCACCCGTTTGAAAGCATTGAAGCGGGCGGAAATTAAAATCAAGCCGCGCGTGTCGGGTGATATTACCTATCTCTCGGCGGACGAAGAAGAGCAATACACCATCGCGCAGGCAAACGCCAAAACCGATGAGCGGGGCTACTTCGTGCGGGACCGCGCTTCGGTGCGGCAAGGCAAAGACGATTACAAACGGGAACCGGTCACCAAGATTGATTTCATGGACGTTTCCCCGAAACAAATCGTCGGCGTGTCGGCGGCGTTGATTCCCTTCCTGGAACACGACGACGCGAACCGCGCTTTGATGGGTTCCAACATGCAGAGCCAAGCGGTTCCGTTGGTGAACCCCGAAGCCCCCATCGTCAGTACGGGGATGGAGCTTCGCGCCGCCCGCGATAGTGGGCAGGTGGTGTTGGCGGAGCAAGACGGTCAGGTTATTTCCGTCACCTCCGAACGTATCTTCGTGCGCGACAATGCGGGCAAAGAACACAATTACGGTCTGCGCCGCTACACCCGCTCCAACCAGAGCACCACAATTGACCAACGCCCCCGCGTGTTGAAGGGGCAATGGGTAAAGAAGGGTGATGTGTTGGCGGATAGTTCCAGCACCGACGGTGGGGAACTGGCACTCGGTCAGAATGTGTTGGTCGCCTTCCTTTCATGGGAAGGGGGCAACTTTGAAGACGCGATTCTGATTAGCGAAGATCTGGTACGCCGCGACCATTTCACTTCGATTCACATTGAGAAGCACGAAGTGGAAGCGCGGGACACCAAATTGGGACCGGAAGAAATCACCCGCGACATCCCCAACGTGGGGGAAGACGCGCTGAAAGATTTGGATGAGCAAGGCATCATTCGGATTGGCGCGGAAGTCGGACCGGGTGATATTTTGGTCGGGAAGATTACGCCGAAAGGTGAAACCGAACTGACTCCTGAAGAAAAACTGCTCCGCGCCATCTTTGGTGAAAAAGCGCGGGAAGTGAAAGACAGCTCCCTGCGCCTGCCCCACGGGGATAAAGGTAAAGTGGTGGCGGTGCGCGAATTTACCCGCGAAACCCATCAGGAATTGCCTGCCGGGGTGGAGCAAATGGTGCGGGTTTCGATTGCCCAACTCCGCAAGCTCCAATCAGGGGACAAGATGGCGGGTCGCCACGGGAACAAGGGGGTTGTGTCCAAGGTCATTCCGATTGAAGACCTGCCCTTCCTGGAAGATGGCTCGCCCGTTGAAATCGTGTTGAACCCGTTGGGGGTTCCGGCGCGGATGAACATTGGTCAGGTGTTGGAAACACACCTCGGCTGGGCGGCGGAACGGCTCGGTTTCCGTGCCATCACCCCCGTTTTTGACGGCGCGAAGGAAAAACAAATCGCGGCGGAAATGGCGCGGGCGTGGCTGATTGATTTCGCGTGGAACGAATTGACCGATGTGGCGTTGGAAGCCATCCGCGAAAACGAGATTGAACTCGATACGCTGGATGATGACAACGAAGCCAAACGGTTGTATCTGCGTGCGGTAATGTTGGAAGCCGGGATGAATGAATCCATTGTCGAAGAGCAAGTACG
>CBKYSX010000596.1:0-3442 GCA_966690745.1 uncultured Ardenticatenales bacterium | reverse complement strand
CACGGAGTTGGTCTTCGGTTTCGGTGTAGGGGAAGGCGGCTTCCATTTCGGCTTGCCAGGGGGTGTCCGGTCCGAAAGCGTGACCCTGCACAGTGGCGCGGGCGGCGTACAAATCCAACAGTTCGTCGGCGATATCTTCGACCGCTTTCTTGGCGCGTTTGCGGGCGGTATCCCAATCGGCAGTGCCGAGGCGATGCACACTTGGCTCTTTTTCGCCCGTTCCAATGTAGCGGGCAACCCGGTCTGCCTGATGGACGGGGACATAGAGTTTATCCCCCTGCGCGTATTCCAATTCCAGATATTCGCGCACCACCCCGTTGATTTCCCGTTGCACCAAGCCCAGATATTGCCCGATACCGTGATCGGTATGAACCACATAATCGCCTGTTTTGATTTCGCTAAAGAAGGTTTCGGCGGTAGCACGTTTACGGGGTCGCAGGGGTTTGCGGGCGGCGGTGCGGCTCCAGCCGAAAAGTTCGGCATCGGTAATCAAACGTAACGGTTTCCCGTCAGTATTAAATACAAATCCTTCCGGCAAACTTCCGTTCAGCAGGATAATGTTTCCTGTTTTTGGTTCGGTAGGGAGAGCCGGTTGTACGGTATTCGGCAGACCCTCGTTTCGCAGGAGTTCCGCCATCCGTTCTGCCTGACGGGTATACAGAATTTGGGTGCTGTTGCGGAAATTTTCGCCGATGGTGCGAATCGCCTCCGGCAAGCGTCCACCAAAGCGTTGCCCCGCCAAAAATTGTTCACCTAAACCAAAAGGGTCGTTTTCGCCATAGCCCAGAACAATCGGGGGATGTTGCGCGAAATGGTCTTGCAAATCGTCCCACGTATGGAGAACCGTAGCGAAATTGGCAGGCAAATCGCCGCGCATATTCAAGTCCATGCGCTGTTGTAATGCCTCCGCCTCGACATCATCCACATTCACTTCCAACGCTGTCCAATCGTCAATTAGGGTCAGCGTGTTGGAAGGAAGGTAATCAAAAAAATTGCCCGGTTTGTCATACAAATAGGGCAAATAAAACTCAATTTCTTCAAAACGTTCGTTGGCGGCAAGGCGGGCAATATCTTCCGCGAAGGTCTGTTGCATCACGGGATTGAGGCGGCTGAAATCAAGGGATTGTAATTGTTCCGCCGCCTTCGCCCCGTTCCTTTGCAAAATCGCTTCCGAGGCAGGCGGGATGCTCATTTCGCTAATGGTTTCCTGCGAACGCTGGCTAATGGGGTCAAACGCACGAATCGAATCTATCTCATCCCCCCAGAACTCAATCCGCATCGGGGTCAGACGATTGGCGGGGAAGACATCCAGAATCCCGCCACGCTGGGCAAATTGCCCCGGTTCCAACACCGTATTCACATTGACATAGCCCATCGCGTATAACGTTGCTAACAGAACCCGCAGGCTTACGCTTTGCCCTGCTTTCAGGGCGCGTTGAAGCAATGTAAAAGTAGGGCGGGGTAAGGTAGGATAGAGCACTGCCCGCGCACTGGTGATGATAATCGGGTTGCGATTGGGCTGGGTCAGAATGTTCAGAACCGTAAGCCGTTGTTGTACCCGTTCTGCGCTCCAAGCTACCCGTTCATAAGGCAATGCGCCCGGATCGGGATACAGCCACAGCCGCATGGCGGCATCGGGCAGGAACAGGGTCATTTGCTCCTGAATTTGTTGCGCGACTTCGGGGCGGGCGGCGATAATTAGCACCGGACGATTCAACGATTCCGCCAGTGCCGTCGCCACATACGGACGCGCCCCCCCGAAGAGATTAAGGGCAAGGGGGGTGTCACCGGGGGCGGCGGCTCCCGCCTCAATTTCGGTACACAATTGTTGATAGTGTTCGTTGTCGCGGAGCAGGGGGAGCAAACCGTGGAGGGTCATCGAAATCATTTCATCCCGACGCAAAATCACGCATCGGGCGCGTACAATCCAAATTCTTACAGAAGCGAACGGATAGTATAGCACAAAATCGCTACGTTGGGATAGCTAAAATTCAATAAAGAAAGCAGGCGGAACGAGGTTTCTACCGTAACACAACCGTTGTTTTTTGCTCCATCACAACGCCGAAACGCCACTTTTCGCTTTGGGGCTATCACCGTTTACTTGCTCCATGACGGATAAAACGCGGCTTGCTTTCGGTGCCTTCGGGGGTAGCCGATAGCGACTGAACCAACTGAACCAACCCCAAAGGTATCTACCCGACAGGGGGTAGCCGATAGCATAGACAGAGTAGACAGGATAGATACCTTTGACTTCGGTGGTTTTCTTCGATAAAGAGGTAAAAGGACGTACCCAATTTTTCATCGGTTCGCGTTTACTCCATCAGAGGTTCGTTACAGAAAAAACTGTTCGCCTCACCTATCTCCCTGTTTCCAGCCTAAAGGAGGCTATCAATGGAGCAAGAACGCGGCTCTACGGTTTTGTGGGAAAAAGTATTTGAAGAAGATATGCCGGAGGAAGACGACATGAGTCGTGCCCTCGGCGATGCGCGGTTGGGATACGCCATCAAACGGTGGTGGAAGTACGGCACACCCCAAATTGACCGTGTGGCAATTACCCTCGCCGTCCAACCGGACGCAGTGGGGCATGTAATTCAAGACGTGCTCGGGGCGCATGGCAGAGGGGTGCGCGTCGTCATCAATGATGGATTCCCGTTGGGAACGCCACCCTATTGGGATGAATTTCAATTGAACTTCACCCTCGAACGCGAATTGCGCTAAGTGGCAAAGGGTAGAACGTTCCCCCCGCGTTCTACCTGCGTCTTGGAGTTGGTATGATGACGCTTGGTCCTACGGGGCAAGAAACCCGCATTGTTCAGATTCACCCCTCGCTACGCTGTAATTTGCGCTGTCACCACTGTTATTCAACCTCCAGCCCCGATGGAAGTACCCACCTGACCACGCCGATGCTCAAAGGGTGGCTCACCTTTTTGCGGAGTGAGGGATACAACGCCGTGAGTATATCGGGGGGCGAACCGTTAATGGTTGCCGACCTTCCCGATTTGCTGGCGTATGCCAAAACGCTGGGCATGATGACAGCCATGACGACCAACGCGATGCTTCTGACTGAAAAGCGGATGGAAACGTTACAAGGCTTGGTAGATGTGTTGGCGATCAGCGTGGATGGGGTTCCGGAATCGCACAATCGAGTACGGGCGCAGAAGAATGCCTTTGAGGGGATGCACAAGCGGTTAGAGGTGGTACGTGCCGCCGGTCAACGCTTTGGGTTTATCTTTACCCTGACGTTGCACAATCTACATGAATTGGCATGGGTGGCGGAATTTGCGGCAACCGAAGGGGCGTTTTTGTTGCAAGTCCATCCCTTGGAAGAAGTCGGACGTGCCCGCACGGATTTACACCGCGCCGCCCCGGATGCCCGTGAATTGACCTACGGCTTTTTAGAAGTTGCCCGTTTACAAAAACTGTATGCGGGGCGGTTGCAGAT
>CBKYSX010000595.1:0-3448 GCA_966690745.1 uncultured Ardenticatenales bacterium | reverse complement strand
AATCAACCCCTCTATTTCCAACAACGGGCGCTACGTCACCTTCGCTTCGCTCTCTACTACGCTTGTGCCGAACGATAACAACTTAACCATAGACATCTTCGTGCACGACCGTCAGACCGGAATCACCTCCCGCGTTTCGACGGACAGCACAGGGATTGAAGGCAACCGTATCTCCGAGGAGCCTTCAATTTCAGGCGATGGCAACTTTGTAGGCTTTGCCTCCGAATCCGACAATCTGGTACCCGACGACCTCAACGAAGTCAACGATGTCTTCCGTGTGCAAATCGGCGGCGTTCCCCCTACGCCCACGCCCACCAACACCCCGACCAACACCCCGCCGCCAACTGCCACCGCCACAGGAACCGTGACCCCGCCGACGGCTACGCCAACAGGGACCATCACGCCCCCCACAACAACGCCGACTGGAACCATTACGCCGCCGACCAACACGCCCACCGCGACCGTCACGCCGACGGGGACGATTACCCCCCCGACCTCTACCCCGACCGGCACGGTGACACCTCCCACCATAACCCCGACAGGGACCATCATGCCCCCCACCGCCACCCCGACGGGAACCATCACCCCGCCGCCCGCCGCCTACCGCCTCTATCTGCCCTTGATAGACGGCTAATGCCCCCATCCACCCCGCCGCTTGCAATGACAAGCGGCGGGGTGTCTCTACTTACCTCCCTTGCTATCCCCAACAGGACACCCCATAGCATTAGCAACCTTAGCAAACCTCTGCCGACGAATGCTACCCCGCCGGGGGGTGTCTGTGGGATTAGCATTCGTAGCAATCGTCACCCTCACCCCGTGTTCGAAGCAGATATCGGGGTAGAGGCGGGTCAAGCCCCATCGGAACTTCCAAAATGCAACGTGTGACCCGCCCGCCGTGAAAGACAGTGACGACAATCTCACGCAAAGAACGCCAAGCCGCAAAGGATTTTGTAGGGGCGGGTCAATCTAACCGATACCTTCCGAAATGCACCCGTTGACCCGCCCGCCGTTGGGGAGCGCAATCAGCAGGCGTAGGGGCGACAGCATCCGCCCGCGTTGGGGACGCGATGGGGGCGGGGCATGACCGTAATTTGTTGGCGGGCGAATTGGGGCATCACGGATGCTTCGCCCTGCCGTACGGACGGGACGCAAGACGCGGGAAACGGCGCACGGCATAACACAGAGGAACGGAGGCACAGAGGGGTTTTAGGGTAAGGGCGGGTCACACGTTCCATGCCATACCCTCTATAAGATGTGACCCGCCCCTACGTATGTTTTCTGTCGTATAAACGGCAACCCACCCCCCATCCCCCTCCCAAGAGAGGGATGGGATTGAGAATAACGGTGGATTGATTATCGCTTCAATACAACGGGAACGGAGGAATGCAAAACGGGAATTCCGTCCCAAATAACGTGCTATATGAAACCCCTGATAAGGGGTGGTAGTAATGGTAGCCGTTGGTGTAGGCATGTCGTTTATGCCGGAACCTGCGGCGCGTTGCCGTCCCCCTATGAGAGTAAACGATAATACAACCTTTCAATGGTTTCCGTGACGTGCGCCCAATCGTATTGTTTCACGGTGCGGGTTGCCGCATCTGCCAGGTGGTGGCGGGTGGAGGTATTTTGCAACAGCGTCAGCAATGCGGCGGCGAGGGCGGCGGAATCGCAGGGGGGAACGAGCAGACCGGTGTCGCCATGCCGGATGACTTCGCGGTAGCCGGGGATGTCGCTGGCAATCACGGGAACACCCGCCGCCATTGCCTCTAACAGTACCATGCCGAAACTTTCATAGCCGGTGCCGGGCGCACAAAAAACATCGGCACTGCGATACCACCGCGCTTTGTCGCTTTCGCTCACTTGTCCGACAAAGCGCACTCCTTGTATGCGATAATGGCGCACCCAGCGTACAAACGCCACCCGTTCGGCTTTGCTGTATGCCCCCACCACCCACAGGCGCACCGATGGCACCTGTTCCCGCACCTGTTGATATGCCTGTAAGAGATAGCGCAACCCCTTGCGCGATTCCAACCGTCCGACATAGAGAATGTTCAAGGCGGGCGCGGCTTTCAGACGGGGCAAGGGATGGGCAGAGCGAAAAAGGGCAACGTCCACGCCATTGGGAATCACCTCATAGTCGCCGGGGAAGTAGGGGACGGCGGTTGCCAATGCCGCCTGACTGACGGCAATTCGCGCCGATAGTTTTGCTACAAAGCGGCGCGTCAGGGGGTGGGCAACTTCGTTATAAGGGTGGCGCAATCGGTATTGATGGAAGGTTCCTACCACCGGGGCGCGGGCATGGTGAATCACCGCCAGCGAGAGGGGCGGCGCGGTGGGTTCGTGGACGTGGACAATATCGTAGCGGCGGCTTTGCATTACCTGTTTCACCGCCCGCCACACGCCGGGGCTGATCGAAACCCGCGCCGTTGCGCCGCTCATGGGCAGGGCATGAACGGGAACGCCGAGCGGAACCACCCCCTCACTTGCGGGTTGAGGGACAGAGCATGGCGCGATAATGTCTACGCTATGACCCCGTTGGCGCAAGTGGTGGGCGAGGGCGCGGACATGGTGCGTTACCCCGCCGGGGAAGGCGTAATCGTAGGGGGAGGCGAGCGCAATAGAGAGGGAAGAAACGGGAAGGGACGATTTCTCGTCGGATGCTTCTTCCCGTTTCCCATTGCTCATTTCTCGGTTTCCCAGAGCGGGGTCGTCATAATCCATTGCGCGGGGTCGGTACGGATAAAGGTTTCCAGATGGTGCATCAGGCGGCGGGTACCTTCGCGGTTCGCTTCGGCTTCGTCGGCGGGTAAATCATCCAGCGCAAGGGGGGGCAGGATGAATGCCTCGTAGCGATGATTGCGTTTGCGGCGGCAGAAGGCTACCACAATGGTAGCACCGGTACGCCGCGCCAGTTGAATCGCGCCATCGGCAACACGGGTTTCTTCGCCCATGAAGGGGAGGAGGATGCCCGTCCCCGTCACATCTTTGTCCACGACCAAGCCGACCACCCCGTTTTCTTTGCGAAGGGTGCGAATTAAGCCAATCAGGGGTTTGTCTACCGGAATCATGGTTAAGCCATGACTACTGCGGAGCGCGGTGACAAATTCAAAGAGGGGTTCGGGCTGAATGTGTTCAACGACCACGGTGGTAGGGTAGCCCAACACTGCCAACAATTGCCCGACCAGTTGGGGTGCACCGAAGTGGGCGGTGGCAAGAATCACCCCCTTGCCCTTTGCCCGCGCCTGTTCCAAAAATTCCAAGCCCTGAACCTCGACGGCGGCTTTCAGGTCGTCGCTGCTCATGGCGGGGAGCCGGAATTCATCTACATAGGTGCGCGTCAGGTTTTGCAGGGCGCGGCGGGCGGAAACGGCAACGGTGGCGGGGGTAGCACGGTTGCCCAACGCCCGTTGCTGGTTATGGGCAACGGCTTCCCGCGTGGGACGATGGAAAT
>CBKYSX010000594.1:0-3468 GCA_966690745.1 uncultured Ardenticatenales bacterium | reverse complement strand
CTTCACGTCGCCTTGGTATGATTTCACTAACTACCTCCGCTATTAATGAGCCGATGATTGGCGTTAATCCTACTAACCCTACGAATCCAGCAACAGTTAAATCTACTGCCTTATCTTGTCTAGATCCTTCCAGACTTAAATTATCCATTGAACCATCAGTAGACATAGAAACACCTTCGCTTTTACAATCTGTTGGTCATAGACAACGGCGGGCGGGTCAACGGGTTCATTTTGGATATATCGCCATTCCCTGACCCGCCCCTACAAATGATGTTCCATTGTGGAACGGGTCCATCGGATCAAATTTCGCCCTTATTTTCAACCCCGTCTAAAACTCGTATTTCCCCAATTCCTCCCCCCGCTCCGCTTTGAAAACGTCTGCAACCGAGGCGATTTCCTCATCGGATAAAAATTCCATCGGCGGGATGTGGACAAAGACGAGGCGTTGCGGTTCGGCTTGCGCGGCAATCTCAGCCGCCTGGCGGGCGGAGGAGTGGGAGGGTCCTTCCCCGGTGGCTTCGTGAAAGAGAATATCGGCGTTGCGGGTAAGGCGGGCAATGTTTTGGGAGGGTTCGGTGTCGCAGGAGTAGGCGGCGACCCGCCCCGTGACGACATCACGCACGCGCAAACCAATGACGGGGACGCTGTGGGTTCCCGGGCTGGCACTAATATGCCATTCCTCGCTTTCCAGCACCGGGGCGTTTTCTTCCAACGCCACCTCATGCCAGCGCATTTCGGGCATCCCCTTCCAATTGCTTGTATCGTAGACTTCAAATTGACGGAGAGCCTGTTCTAGCGCGGGGGCGGGACCGTAAATATCTATCGGGTCGCGCCGCCCCGCCAGCCAGATTTTTTCCATAAACAGGGCAAAGCTGCCGATATGGTCGGGGTGTTCGTGGGTCAGAATCAACGCCTCAATCCGTGACACTTCTTTGTAGGGAACCCCAACGTGCATCAGGCGTTGAATCACATCGCCCCCGCAATCCACAACAATCAGCGAGGTTCCGTTGTCAAAGGCAAGCATGGTGGTGGTGCGGTGGGGGTCGCTAATGGCGGCACCGGAGCCGAGAAGGTATGCTAAGGGCATGATAGTGAAGAGTGGTCAGTGGTTAGTGAAAAGTGATTAGTGAACGAAAGTGACGACAGTGAACGGCAGGAACGGCAACGACTTGTAGGGGCGGGTCAGGTATATCAGAGCTTTCCAAAATGCACCCGTTGACCCGCCCGCCCGCTGTTGAGAACGACGAACGCCAGAAACAGCAATGCACGGTATGGGTGGTAGGGGCGACAGCATCCGCCCTATTTTGTTACATGCCGGGAATTTGGAATGAAATCCCTTTTATAACCTACGGGTGTGCGGCATGACGGATGCTTCGCCATGCCGTAACGCCGGGACGCAGGACGCAAGACACAGAAACGACAACCCGCCCCATAACCCCCTCCCAAGAGGGGGAAATGGTGTAGGGGCGGGTCACATCCCCGGCATAACTTCCAACATGGAACTTGTGACCCACCGCCGTCTCAGAAAGAAACCGAGTTTTCCACGGCAGAAACTCGGTTTCATGCCCTGACACCACTACGGAAGAAGATTGTAGGGAGATGGAGCAGAAATGGCGAATGGAGGAAGCCTGTGTATGCAGGTAGGTTAGTATTTCTCGTTTCTCATTTCCCCTTTCTCAATACCCTAAGTCTCCCACCGCAGGCGATGGTGGCGGTGATAGTAATCCAATTGGGCAGTGAGATTGGGTTCGGGGGGCAAAGATTGCAGAACAGACAGAATCTCCTGCGCGATGCGTTCCGGGGGGCGGCGGTCAATCAGGGTGTCGGTCGGCGCACCCTCTTTCGGCGTTTTGCGATACCAGGGCATCGAACCCACCAACGGGGTGACAATCCCCGTAATATCGGCGTGCCATTCTTCCGCCCAGCAGGTGAGCAAACAGAAGGAATTGACCGCTTTCACCTGTGATATCGTTTCTTGAAACGCCGCGACATTTTCGCCAATGGCTTGTACCACAAGGGGGCGCACCCCGTTGGATGCCTGTACTTTTAGCTTAAACAGGCTGGCAATTGCCATCGCCAGGGGCAGGGTGGTATCGTCCACCGCCCAAATGGTATCCCACGTCCAGCCCTGCGCTTTTTTCAGGTGGCGCAACCGTTGCAGGGTACGGGCAATATCTTCGTAACTAAAATGATGCACCAGATAGGGCGGAATCCGCACCCCATCGTCGCGGGTCGTCCCGATATAGACCGTGCCCGTATCGCAATAGAGGCGGTCTTTCATGGTAAAGATATGTCCGTCGGGAAATTCACCGAGGCGCAGAGCGGCATCCAACTGCCCGCGAGTCAGTTCCACCTGCGTCCAGTTTGCCGCAATCGCCAATGCCTTGCGGAAGGCACGTTCGGCTTCGCCGGGGCGCATGGTCAGGCGGTAACATTCCCCCATAAAAAAGAAGGTTTCCCAATCGGGGCTACGTTGCGCAACGCGGTGAAATTCGGTAATGGCTACGTCATATTCCCCTTGCAGATAATAGGCAAAGGCAATTTGATAGCGGGCATCGGCAAAATCGGGGTCGTGGGCGAGGCAGGCGCGAAACTCATCCAGAGCGGCGAGGGGGTCGCGTCGGGACAACAAGGCATGACCCAGCGCGAAATGGGCGCGGGCAGAGGGTTTCAATGATACGGCAATTTTGGCGTGGTGTAGAGCTTCGTCGTATTGTTCGATGCGGTGATAGCCAAACGCCAGACTGATATGTGCCTCTACATGGGAGGGGTTCAGTTGTACGACTTGTTGAAAAACGCGCAGGGCTTCTTCAAAGCGTCCACGTTCCTCGTGGAGCACCCCATCGCGGTACAACCGTTCCGCCCGTGAATGGCTAAAATCTACGATGTTTGCCATCGGCTCCCCCGACTATAGGGGTCTAACGTACAAGACAGAAAGCGGGACGCAGAAAGCAGAAAACGGCAACCCACCCCCCTTCCCCCCTCCCAAGAGGGGGACGCTGACAACAGGGCAATTTTTGTTTTGCGTCCTGCTTTCTGCGTCCTGTTCGTTACACATCCTCGCCCAAAATCAACATGACCTGATTTAATTCTACGGCTTGACGTATCGAAACCCTAACCTCTTTTACCACCCCAGCGCGGGGGGCGCGAAGCTCGTTTTCCATTTTCATGGCTTCTAAAATAATCAGGGGCTGATTCTGCGCGACCTGTTGCCCAGCTTAGACAGGAATTTTGACGACCAACCCCGGCATGGGGGCACGAATCTGCACATCCCCGACCAGTTTTTTGTCGGGTCCCTGCAATGCCTTCAGCCGTTTGGTGCGCTCATCCTCAACTTCAACTTCGTACCGTTCCCCATCCAGCAAAATTTTCCACGAGCCATCTTCAAGGTCGGCAAAGACCTCATGGCTTCTGCCCTCAATAATCATAGAGTGGACGGTATTGTTGAGGATGTGTTGCAAATCCACA
>CBKYSX010000593.1:0-3471 GCA_966690745.1 uncultured Ardenticatenales bacterium | reverse complement strand
ATCGCCCACCACTCCCGCATAATCGCCCACGATATTCACAAACCCATCGTAATCCCCCTCATCGCCGCTCAAATCATAAATCTGTACCGGATATTTGCCCCAGGGGTTTGCCCGTTCACATTCCCGTTCCCCATCGGCGCATAATGGGGGAGCCGCCCAGCCGTATTCTTCCACCTGTATCCGATAGGCTTCTTCCAACGCATCCGCGTAATCTTCGATGGTTAACCCGCGTCCCAACTTGTCATAATTAATGAAAAAATGCTCGGTTTCATGGACATTCGGTTGCGGTGGATATTCACAGACATAGCCAAGATCATCATTTTGAGCGTTCCCTCTGGCATGGCGAACACTCGATTGCACATCAGGCATGGCGGATTTAGCGGAATCTATTGGTAATGCGGATGACATCAATGCGGGCAGAAGCACGAAAGACACTCCTGCCATCATCAAAATTGTCAGTAAAGTAAATAGAGATATGCGGCGCATGAGCGGGATTAGGAGTGTGTTTGGAAGGGAGATGCGACCTCAAACACACAAATTCAAGGGGTTTAGAGGGTAAGGATGGGAAGGGAATTGGCTCACTACTATTTACGAGCGTTTCATTCTTCCGAGGTTGCTGTATTGAAGAGTACACTGTCAATCTGAACTCGGCAATTGACCATTGTTTTGGGAGAGATAATTGCGAATTTTCACACTTTTCACGAATTCCATCTTTACAACTCCCTATCATCACTTGTATCATGGAAGCGTTTACGTTTTTACAACCCTCCACCCAAAACCATCACACACCCCTATGAGATACATATTGAGAATCATCCCCCTTGGGATGCTTTTGGTGCTATTGCTCAACCTGTCAGGGTGTGGGCGCACTACCGGCAACAGTATAGATGAGTTGGAAGGTCAACTGCTCATCTGGCACAATTGGAACCCCGGTGTCGAAGCCACCGAACTCAACACCCTCATTAATGGCTTCAGCCTTATCCACCCCAATGTTACCATCGTCACAGAATATGTCCCCGCCGAAGAACTCCCTACTCGCTATTTAGACCAAACACGGGCGGGGTTAGGACCTGATGTGCTAGTCGGGATTGAGAGTATTTACATCAAAGAATTTGCGGATGCCGGAACCCTCCGTCCTTTTTCTGGCTCTATCGTAGACACTAACACGTTGAACAACGACATGGTGAATGCTCTCACCATGAATGATACGCTCTACGCACTTCCTTTTTCTGCCTACACCAACGTTCTCTTTTACAATCGCGCTTTAGTGGATGGGCAACCACCTGCCTCTGTCCCTGCTTTACTGCGGGCGGCACAGGCGGGGCATCGCGTCGGCATCCCCACCGATTTTTATAATGCCGCCTGGGGCATTGGCTCCTTTGGTGGGCAGTTATTTAATGATGAGGGACAATTCTCACTCAACCAAAATGCAGGCTTTGCCGATTGGTTGACATGGCTCAGTACCGCCCAACGGGAACCCAATATCATTCTGAGTAATGATATAGAGCAATTGCGACAGGAATTTGAACAGGGTGGGCTTTCGTATTTCATCGGCAGTTCCTATGAATTGCCCTACTTTCAGGCACTGCTGGGGGCGGAGGCAGTGGGCGTTGCCTTACTCCCCCCCTTTGGCGAAGAAGCGGCGATGCCCTTTTTGGAATTGGAAACCATTGCCATTAGCCGCAGTTCCGCCCGCGCAGATTTAGGCATGGAATTAGCGGCGTTTCTGGTGAACAACACTCAGCAACGTCGCCTTGCGGTAAGCAATCTGGGGCGGATTCCGGTAAGCACAGGGGTGGGGCGTGTGGCACTACGGGTTGACCCGCTTGCCAGCGAATTGGTGCAACAACGGGACAACGCCGTCATTGTTCCCCTTGCGTTGGTGGATAGCGAAGATCATCTCTTTCAATTGGGGGATGCCATTTACAATCAGGTGCTGGAAGGGGTGCTTTCCCCAGCCGATGCGGTGGCGCGGCTTAGCGATGAATTAAACAAGGTGACTCCATGACCCCCAATGTGCAGACGCTTTTCGATATTTTCACCAAACTCGGCATTTTTTTGCAACGCCCCGAAGTTCAGGTGCAATTGCTGGTGTTTGCGGCAGTGTTGGCAGTGGCATCGCTGGTGGCGCGTTTTAGCGAACAATGGATAGATAAATGGGAACCGCAATGGCTGAAAGATCGATTTAGTAGCGGCGAGGCACTTTATCTCAATCTCGGCATTACCATCGTGTCGGTCATGGTCTTTCTGATTCTGACGATTGCAGGTTTAGCCATTGCACGACTGGCATTGGAAGCCAATGGTTTTGCCGCCGGGTTGCTGGACAAAATTGCCCAGATTTTCTGGCTGTTGGTGCTCTATAGGGTCGTGATTACGCTGTTATATTTCTTTTTCAAAACCGATGTTGTAGGTAAATATCACAGCCGCTTACTTCGCCCCGCTATCACCATTGCCGTATTCTTGTTGATTCTGAGTAACCTCTCCAGTCTGTTGGAACTTGCCTCGGTAGCAATACCCACCCCCTTTGACATTAATATTTCCTTCGGGGCATTGATGGCTTCCACCCTCGGGCTGTATTTCTGGATTACTCTGATCGGTGCCCTGTCGGAAATCAGTTATAACGTGGTGACGCGCCGCAAGGGGGTAGATGCGGGGTCGGTACAGGCAACCTTAACTATTATCCGCTATATAGCGATTGGGGTCGGGCTGTTCCTGATTTTGCGTCAATTGCCCCTGGATTCAACGGCAGTTGCGGCAATTATCGGCGGGTTGTCGGTGGGGATTGGCTTTGGTCTACAGGAGGTGTTGAGTAACTTTATCAGCGGGGTATTATTACTCTTTGAACGGTCGCTCCATCCGGGGGATATTATTGAAATGGATGAGCAGATGTGTGTGGTGGAGGATTTGAGCATCCGTGCAACACGGGTACGTCTGCCTAACAATGTCATCAAAATCATTCCCAATCAAACTTTTTTTACCTCCTCCTTTAGCAATTATGACCCCGCAACCGTGGTCTGGTTTTCCATTCCCATCACGGCTAGCTATGATGATGAACCGGACGAAGTGATTGCCCTGTTGCTGAGCATTATGAACAGCCATCCCGAAATTTCTAAAAATCCGGGTCCTGGCTGTTCGCTGGCAAATTTTGGTGACTATGCTATTGAATATACTGCGTTCTTTGCCCTGCAAAATCCGATGCGTTTCTATCCAGTGCGAAACGAATTGCATAAACAAATCTGGCGGGCATTCCAGGAACAGGGCATTGTGATGCCCGGACCCCAGCAAGAAATTTTTGTTCATACTGCGCCTCCTGTCACGCCCAAAAAGCCCCGTCCCGTTTCAGATACCCCCCGTCCCAAGTTGGATGAGGGCAATCTGGATGCTGTCGCCACCGAACCCGCCTCTCCGTCAGCCGACGGCATGGAGTAACCCATCATGGCAGAAACTTTCGATGTGATTATTATCGGCGCA
>CBKYSX010000592.1:0-3473 GCA_966690745.1 uncultured Ardenticatenales bacterium | reverse complement strand
ACCAATCAGATTGGTCGCGCTTTTATCCCCCAATTTCTCCAAGCCGGAAAGTTGCTCGTGGCGCAGGAAATAAAGGTCGCCCACATTATGCACCAACCCTAATTCGACAAAGCGTTCGACAAGGCGGGTTCCCAAGCCGTCAATATTCATCGTGCCACGCGCCACAAAATGCTCAATCCGCCGTACCAGTTGGGCGGGGCAGGCGGCGTTGGTGCAATAATGGTTGGCTTCGTCGGGGGCACGGTGAACGGGTTGCCCACAAACGGGGCAGGTTTCCGGCATCCGCCATTCCCGTTCTTCCCCGGTGCGGAGTTCGGGCAGGGCGCGCAGGACTTTGGGAATCACATCCCCCGCCCGTTTGATGACCACATTATCCCCAATCCGTAAATCCCGTTCGATGATGTAATCTTCGTTGTGGAGCGTGGCATTGCTGACCGTGACCCCGCCCAATTCAATCGGAGCCAAAATCGCGTTGGGGTTCAATACGCCGGTGCGCCCGACATTCACCTTAATATCCAGCAATCGGGTGACAGCTTCGCTGGCGGGGAATTTCCACGCAATAGCATAGCGGGGTTCGCGCCCCGCCACACCCAGCCGTTGTTGCACCGCGAAACTATTGACCTTAAAAACAATCCCGTCTACTTCATATTCCAGCGTGTGCCGCTCGGACATCCACGATTTGGCGTATTCGATGGCTTCTTCAATATCGGTAAAGTGGCGAATATGGGGATTTAGAGGAAAACCCAGACTGCCCAGATAGCCCAACATCTCCCACTGCCCCGCCAATTCAACCCCGTTGATATAGCCCATGCCGTAGGCAAAAAAGCAAAGCGGTCGTTTGGCGGTGATACCACTATCCAGCAAACGGAGCGACCCCGCCGCCGCGTTGCGCGGATTGGCAAAGATTTTCTCACCGCTTTCGGCGTGGCGTTCATTCATCTTGTGGAAATCCGCCACTTTCATATAGACCTCGCCCCGGATTTCCATCCGTTCGGCAGTCGGCGGGTTGGGTATGAAGGGGGGCAGGGTGGCGCGGCGGCGCACCACTTCGTAGTCGGGCGGAACCTTCAACGGAACATCGCGCACGGTGCGGAGATTGGGGGTAATTTCTTCCCCTGTCACCCCATCGCCCCGTGTCGCCCCAGAAACCAATCTGCCATGCTCATAGGTTAATGCCACTGCCAACCCATCAATTTTGGGTTCAACCACCCATGTTAACGGCTCATCCGCCAGCCGTTGCACCCGTTCCACCCATTTGCGCGTATCTTCTTCGGAAAAGGAATTGCCCAACGAGAGCATGGGAATGGGATGGGTAACTTTGTTGAATTGAGAGAGTGGGGTGTCCCCCACCCGTTGCGATGGGGATTCGGGCGTTTTGAGCGCGGGGTATTCCGCCTCCAACTGCCGCAGTTCGTTCATCAAGCTGTCATAGGTGGCATCCGATACGTCGGGGTCGTCTAATACATAGTAGCGGTAATTGTGATATCGCAACGCCTGGGCAAGTTGGGTCCAGCGGGTGTGGGAAGTGGAAGGAATTTCGGGAGCCATGCGGGATGTTGCATGTTGCGTGGTGCGTGGTGCATAAATTTAAGGGGAATCTCTATTTTTCCGGTTGCTCTAAATATCCCATCACAGTTCAACGTGACGCGCCAAAAAGATGTTGTGCCCTACCAGCTTTTTAGCCCCGTTGCTTTAGCGCGGGGATGGGGAATATCCTAACCTGCTATTTCAGAACAACCAGAACTTATCCCTAATTTCATGCACCACACACCATGCAACACGCGCTATTAGTTATTTCACAACCTCAATCGTCCGTACCACCATCGTATCACCCCCTTGCGACAGGGCAAGGCGTTCCAGTGTCGCCGGGTTGTAGCGTCCGATGATAAGCGTATAGGGTCCGGGGGGAATGGTGCTTGGAATCGGTATGGCGTGTCGGTCGGGGGATGGCAAGGGGTGGGCATCCCTTTGGGTGACGAGAGTACCGTTGCCATCCAGCAAGTGCAAGAAGACCTTTTCGTCATTATCATCCACCGACCAGACCAGTTCGACAGGCAAGAGCATCCCCATTTGAATCGTTGCAGGCACCTTTGCTTCTACCAATGTAACCCCATCTTCAAATTCAACGTTGAGCGGAATCGGCACATCATCGGTTGGTGCATCGCTGACATAGCGGCGCAACAGCGTACCATTGCGTATTCCAACAGGTTCAGCCACATAAAAATCGGCAATCAGGGGGTCTATCACGGTAAAGGAGCGCGGGTCGGTGGAACCGAGTACCCAGATGGAGGTTTGTTCTTCGCGCAAGGTTGCCCGCAGGGATTCAACGTTCCGCAGGGTGACAAGGCGGGGTTCTACATTGCCTACCCCTAACCCGACCATCTGCTCCCACAGGTCGGCATCATCCGTAATGAACCAGCCGGACGGAGCGGCTTGCAATTCCGGCAGTGCCACTGCAAGGGGTTCACGTTCCAAACGGGCGGCGCGGACTTCGGGGGGAAGCAGAACGAAAAGGGTTATCACACTGGCAATGGTGGTCGCCACTGCCGCCCCGCGCCAGACCCATTGCCCCCACCGTTGCCATCCCAACATGGGCATAATCATATAGCCCAATTCCAAAATAGCGGGAGCCACCGACAGCCAGAAGACCACCTCAAACGCCTGCCGCGCTACCCCTGTAACGCCGGTTGCCTCGGCAAAAGGACCCGCCAGCAAGACCCCCCATGCAAATAAAGCACTCGTCGGCGCGGGGTCGGGAACCAACAAAATAATCAGGGGAAGGAGCAGGGTTGCATACATCACCCCGTCATTTTCCGCGTAGGCGGCAAGGAACAAAAAGAGTGCCGCCATTAGCCATGTGCGCCGTCCCTGCCGGAATACTGCCAGTACCAACAATCCCAATGCCGTATAAAGCGGGGTCATCCCGGTAAGGAATGCCCAAAGAGATAAAGGGGATATAGCCCACCACAACGCCCGCCGATTCGCCTCTTTCGGTTGCCCCGCCCGTCGGGTCAAATAGGCAATCATATAAAGGGAAATCAGATCAAACAACAACATCCACAGCCCACCGAACAAGGGCGCGATAATGGGCGGAGCGGACGGGAAAAAATTGAGAATAAAGTAATAAGGCGACCCGACGGTTGGTGCAATCAACCCGCCGGGGCGATAAAGTAATAGCGCGGCGAGGCGGTAGGCGATGAAGAGGAGGGCGAGATGCGAAAATGGCAAAGGGCGGGACATAGTGCTTATTGTGTAGATTGGGAGAGATGTTGTCAAACCATATAATCGAAACATGGAAACCTTATTTCTCAACGGTTCGTTTATTACCCTCAACCCTGCACAGCCCCGCGCCGATGCCCTGCTTGTTGATGAGCAGGGGCGTATCAAGGCAATCGGGGATGAGTTTTCCGTGCGGCGGGCGGCACGTCATGCCAAAGTCTATAACCTTGAAGGCGGAACGGTTCTGCCGGGGC
>CBKYSX010000591.1:0-3478 GCA_966690745.1 uncultured Ardenticatenales bacterium | reverse complement strand
GGTCCCTGCCCGGTCACCTTCCAGAAATATAGTGAAATGGTGCTTCTGCAAGGGTTGGAACAGTGCAGAATCACGCCTGCGGATGTCGAACGCCATCTCGCCCATCTGGTAATTAGCCCTGAAATGAAAGAGCGGATTGGTCCGGCGGTGAATTCCGGTCGCTCGTTCTTTCTGTACGGACCACCGGGGAACGGGAAAACGACGATTGCCAGTGCGATTCCCCGTATGTTGGGCGGCACTATTTATGTTCCTCACGCCGTCGCCATCGGTGCGGATGTGATTCGTGTCTACGATACATTGGTACACGAACGGGTTACGATTGAGGACGACCCCACCCGCATGACCAATCTCTACCATCGCAACCACGATTCGCGTTGGGTAAAGATCAAACGCCCGATTGTGATGGTGGGGGGGGAATTGACGCTGGAAACGCTGGACTTGATCTATGACCCGCGCAGTAAAATTTATGAAGCCCCCTTCCAGATGAAAGCCAATGGCGGGGTCTTCCTGATTGACGACTTCGGGCGGCAATTAATGTCCCCCGATACGTTGCTCAACCGTTGGATTGTGCCGTTGGAATCCCAGATTGACTTTTTGACGCTTCAGAACGGGATGAAGTTGGAAATGCCCTTCCGCTTGCTGTTGATTCTCAGCACCAACCTGAACCCCGCCGATTTGATTGATGAAGCGTTCCTGCGCCGCCTACGCCATAAGTTGGAAATCGGCAACCCGACCGACCGCGAATATCACGAGATATTCCGGCGGGTCTGCCAAGCGCGGGGGATTCAATACGACCAGCAGTTGTTTGTCTACCTTCTGCGCGAACATTACATGAAAACGGGACGTATGCTGAAATCGGTGCACCCCCGTGACCTGATAGATCAGGTGATTGACATCTGCAACTATCGTGGGGTTCAACCGCACTTGACCAAAGATTTATTGGATCAGGCGTGTGCGGCATATTTTGTCAACTTCTTCGACCATACGAAGTAAAACGGATTAAGTATTGGGTATTGAGTATTGAGAAAACGACGACTTCACTACTCAATATTCACCTAAAAAAAGGCATCTTCTACATAGATGCCTTTTTTTATGCTCAAATCCGATTTATTTAGGAGGTCTTTTGGGCTGTTTCAGAAATTAGATAGATAGGCTATACTAGAATCTCTATGCTACGATTCCGTCCCTCGATTGTCTTAGATGGAATACGCTTCCCTATGAACGGAAATTTCGGTTTGCCATGCAACACGCACAACCCCGATTAGCCCGACCCGCTCCCCCGGATACGCGCCTTGTCACGTTGGCGGTGGCGATACTCGCTTTACTATTACTAGCGGTGTCGGTCTATTATTTGGATCAATTTCGATTACAACGCGCTGAAGCCCGACGCAACACCGAATTATTGAATGCCTGGGATCAGCAATTGCTGACCGCTACCCCAGCCGCCCAAGAAGCAGGGTATTTGGAAGACCAGCTCACCGAAGCGCAAAACGCTTTTGGCGAAGCATCGGAGCAGTTGCCGAGTAGCGATATTAATGATGATGCGGTTTTTGAACGGATCAGCGAAGCGGCACGATTGAGCGGCGTAAACTTGCTGACCACGCGCCAGAGCGGTGCGCCCACGCAAGAGGGGAATCTGGTTTATAAATATTATACAGTTGCGGCTTCGGGTGATCTGGTTCGATTAAACAATTTTACAGCACGATTGGAAGAAGAAGCCTTCCCCACAGCGTATTTCTCGGATGATGCGACGATTACCGCCAATGCGGATGGTACCTATACGCTTTCCGGTACGTTGACCATTCCCACCTATACCACTAGTACCGGGGATATTAGCAATCCTTCGATTCCAAGCGGGGGCAATACGCCCGAAGAACTCCGCGCCCAAGCCGCCGATGCACTGGCACGGCGCGATTACGAATTGGCGATTAGTTATTTGTTGCGCCTTGCCGCCACCGAACCACCCCCTGCCGATATTAACGATTTGCTCTATGAAGCATACATTGCCTATGGCAATGATTTGCTCTCGCGGGGGTTGGCGGAAGCGGCGCGGGAACAATGTGAAGCGGCGCAGGCATTGCGCCCCGATTCGCCTGATGCGGCGGCATGTTTGCTGACGGCGGCGCAGATGGTGACGGCAACACCGGGTGGGAACGGCGGCAACGGTACAGTGGTAGTGGTATCCGCGACCCCGGAACAACCATCCGCTACCCCCACTTCGAGTGTGCCAACGGCAACACCTTCGCAAGCACCAACGGTTGCGCCGCCGCCGACACGCACACCACCGCCACCAACGAACCCACCGCCTCCGGCGACCAATACGCCCAATGTTCCGCCAACTCCAACGGAAACGCCTACGGTGACGGGAACGCCGCCTACCGCAACCCCTGCACCAAGTGCAACGTTCTCCGGGGGTGACAATGGGGGGATTCCGTTCGGTCCGCTTACGCCCGTTTATCTGCCGAACTGTAGATTGACCCAGGTGAAAGGGACGATTCGGGATGCCCGGACCAATGCCACCTTAAACGGAGTAACCGTACGGGTCTGGTGGGATGGTGCGCCGGATAACGAAGTCTATTCTTTGCCGTCAGGGACAGACCCCACGAAGGGGGGCGGTGAATGGGATGTGGTATTGGATAATTACCCCAAACCGGGACGATGGTATGTCCAGGTAGTTGACCGTGCCACCGGTGCACCTCTTAGCCAACGGGTGACGGTGGAAACTGATGGCATCAATTGTGAAACAACGGGTCGTCAGGTGGTGATTCAGGATTTCTTCCGCTACAACCCGTCCGCACCGGGGACGATTGTGCCATCGGCAACGCCCAGCGTTCGCGCCAGCACAACCGGAACCCCAACGGTAACACTCACGCCATCGAATACGGGAACGCCGACCAATACACCAACCGTTACTGCCACGCCGACCCAAACGCCGACCCAGTTTGTTAAGGATGAAGACCCCAATAAGCCCATTCCGGATGGGCCTGACGGTGTAGTTACCTCTGAGCTCGTTGTGAATAGTACACTGACGTTGCGTGAGTTACGGGTAGAACTGAATATTACGCACTCGGATGCGGGGGATCTCAATGTTACCCTCATTCATCCTGATGGTACACGGATTCTGGTTCATGCTGAGGGTGAAGACAACGGGACGGAGAATATCCGCAAATGGTTCCAGATACCGTCAGCCGCGCTGAATGATATTCGAGGTGATCCTATTCAAGGGACGTGGATATTAGAAGTAGAAGATCGCAGGGAGGCGGAAACCGGCGAGTTACTCAGCTGGCGTATGGAAGTCTATCCTTAATGAGGATGATGGGGACAGAAAAACGTTCCCATCGCCTTTAAGTATGTTTGCACGGGAAAAGATTACATTAGTGATAGAGCCGGATGTAATCCGGTTGGTCGGTGTGGATCGAGGGCGCGTGACCCGGTGGGGAAGCGCGCCCTTACCGCGTGGAGTCATTCGGGACGGGTA
>CBKYSX010000590.1:0-3482 GCA_966690745.1 uncultured Ardenticatenales bacterium | reverse complement strand
ATGTTCCGGCATTGGCAAGCAATCGTTGCGTTCCGGTGGGGGTGGCGCAACGGGCAATTCCGGCGCGATGGGTATGCCCGAAAACAAAGGCATCACAGGGAATCGGGCGGCGGTGTTCTTCCCCCGCCAGTTGGAGCATGTGTGCTACGGCATCTTTATAACCCGTCACGTCCTGAGTAGGTGTACCTCGGTCACGCTGAAAAGTCAGTAAGCGAATAGGTGCCAACAGAAAACCGCCGATTTTGGAGAAGCGGCGTTGGAAAGTCAGCCATCGTTCCCAGGTGTCGTTCATTTTCTGGCGGGTGCGCCGTCCGTAAGAAACGGCATACATCAATTCAAAAAAGATGGTTCCCGCCAATTCCAAATCGCTCCGCGTCATATCCCGCAGACCGATTTCTTCTAACCTCTGCATAAAGAAGATCACTGCTGAACCGAAGATATCGCGCCCCGTATGTAAAGCGGCGGTATGGTGTCCGTGATGAAAGACGATATGCCTGCTACCCACCTCTGCGAAATGGTCGGGGTATGCCACCGTGAAACGGCTTCGCAATTGGGCAGGGAGCAAACGCGCTAGATGAGAATCTTGAAAAACCCGTTGCGTTTTGGCGGGAACTTCGATATAGCGGTCATCCCGCATTGCCATAATTTGTTCCATCAATTGATGTTGTACCAACAAATGATGGTCATGGTTACCGGGAAGGTAAATGATTTCATCTACCTCTATGTCGGCGAGGCGTGAAAGAAAATATTGGGAAGCCGTGAAGGCTTCTGTCAGGCTGGAAGTCCATAATTCCCACACATCCCCCAACAGTACAATCTGCTTAAATTTTCCCTGATACGCCAACCACTCAATCAGCCCATCTACCCTAGCCTTGCCTTCCGACCCCACACCCTCCCCATCCACGGCAAGCAGGGCATCACTTTCACCAAAATGAAGGTCGGAAATTACCCAGATTTTTTCGGGGGATGGATGAATCATGAGGAGTGGAGAGTGATTGGTGATAAGTGAACAGCAATGAAAGAAAGTGAACGGAAGCAACAACAGTGAACGGCAATAATGTCGGAAGTCCACAACAAGGATGTTGTAAAGGTTTACGCCCCGTTTTAAAACGGCAAAGATACTCTACGATTGCCGTTCTCTGTGACCCCTGTATACCTTGTGGTCAAATTGTCGTATCGTTTTTGCGTCCCGCTTTCTGCGTCCTGTCGGCAATCCGCCCTAGTATACACAGTTACAATAATACGCCTATCACTTGCGGTTTAGCGCAGACGCTAATACCGTATACGCAAGAAGAGGATAAAGGGTTTCCTGAAAGGGGGCGTATGGACATTGCCCAATTAGAAGCATTCGACCGGATTGTACGGTATATGAATTTCAGTCGAGCGGCAGAGGAATTGGAAATTTCCCAGCCGACGATTAGTGCCCGCATCCAAACCCTGGAAGCAGAAATCGGTACGTCTCTGTTTGTGCGGGGTGGGCGGTATCTTGCATTGACCGAGCAAGGGGAACGCTTCCGCCCATACGCCCAACGCGCCCTGTTGGTGCTACGCGAGGGCAAAGAGGCGGCACGGTTGGCGGCATCCGGCAAAAGTGGTCGGTTGACAATTGGTGCCATTGAATCCCTCACAGGAGGATTTCTGGCAACCGCAGTGGCACAGTTCCATCAGGCATATCCCGAAGTAGAAGTATTTATCCGTGCCGAACACACCGACCAAATTATCTTGATGTTGAATGACGGAGTGGTGAAATTGGGATTGGTGACATGGCCCTTCTATGACCAGGACCTTGTACCATTGTTGCGCTTTCGTGAACCATTGGTGTTGGTGGTACCGCCCCATCATCCTTTGACAGTCGTTGCTGCTGTAACTTTGGAACAGGTAGCACAGTTGGGGCAACCCTTCTTACAGGTGCGTTGGGGTCCGGTGGCGCGTCCGTTATTTAATAGAATGGCAGGCTATGCCGGAACACGGGTCGAAGTGCCGATAGATACAGCAAGGCAACTCGTCTTGCAAGGGATCGGCGCGACCTTCCTTACCCACACGTTGGTCAAAGAAGATTTGGCGGCGGGGCGGTTGGTACAAGTTGCGGTTAGCGATGCCCCTGAAACCTACCGCGAAAGTGCCTTAGTGCATTTACGCCGTACGGAACTGTCGGCGGCAACGCTGAAATTCGTAGAGGAATTGGGCGAGGTGTTTGAGGGCATTAAGACGTAACGCATTGTTAAGGAAACGGAAAAACATTTGCCCACAGAGCAAATTTACTTGATTAGCACTCTACTATAAAGAGTGCCAATTCTCTTGACAGCAAGACACTAAAGGTATATACTACCGCTATACTAAACAACACCTATTGAACGACCCCATTTTAGCGCAACCAATTGTCGTGTGCTAACGTAATGAGGGAACGGACAATAAAACAGGCTGGTTCTTGAAAGGAGAAACCGATGGGCAAGGTAATTGGTATTGACCTCGGTACGACAAACTCGGTCGTGGCGGTAATTGAAGGGGGCGAACCCGTTGTAATCCCCAACGCAGAAGGGGGACGCACCACTCCCTCCGTCATCGGCTTTGCTAAAAACGGTGAACGTCTGGTCGGGCAAACCGCCAAACGTCAGGCGGTGATGAACCCCGAAAATACCGTCTGGTCGGTGAAACGGCTGATGGGTCGGGCATTTAACGAAGACGAAGTACAAAAGACCAAAAAGATGGTTGCATACAACATCGTGCAGGGTCCGAACGGCGATGCACGGGTTCAAGTTCCCAGCACAGGGAAAACCTACGCGCCGCAGGAAATCTCGGCGATGGTGTTGCAAAAATTGAAAGCCGATGCCGAAGCCTATCTGGGCGAACCCGTCACCGAAGCAGTGATCACGGTTCCGGCATATTTTAACGATGCCCAACGCCAGGCAACCAAAGACGCAGGTAAAATCGCGGGTTTGGAAGTGAAGCGGATTATCAACGAGCCAACCGCCGCCGCCCTCGCCTATGGTTTGGACAAGAAGAAAGACCAAACCATTCTGGTCTTCGACCTTGGTGGGGGTACGTTCGACGTGTCCGTTCTGGATGTGGGCGATGGCGTGGTCGAAGTGCAATCTACCGCCGGGGATACCCACCTGGGTGGGGACGACTGGGACGAGCGGGTAGTCAACTGGGTCGCCGACGAATTTAAGAAAGATCAAGGGATTGACCTGCGCGGCGACCGTCAAGCATTGCAACGTCTGCGCGAAGCGGCGGAAAAGGCAAAGATGGAACTTTCCAGCCTGATGGAAACGGAAATCAACCTGCCCTTTATTACCGCCGATGCCAGCGGACCGAAACACCTGACCATGCGCCTGACCCGCGCCAAATTTGAGCAAATGACCTCCGATTTGGTGGAACGTTGTCGCGGTCCCTTCTTGCGGGCATTGGAAGATGCAGGCTTGAAACCGGGCGACATTCACGAAGTCGTGAAGATGCCCAACCTGATCGAGGTCCAGCGCGAG
>CBKYSX010000589.1:0-3484 GCA_966690745.1 uncultured Ardenticatenales bacterium | reverse complement strand
CTTGCGGTTATAACCGAGGGCGTGCCCCGCCTGAACCACTAATCCATTCACTTCCGTGCCATATCGCCCCTGATAAATATTACCGTATTGGTCTACCAGATAGTGATAGCCAATATCGCCCCAGCCTTGCGTAACGGCGTGGTAATAGTAGATGGAACGGACAGCCGCGGCGGGGTCGGGGTAGGACGGACTGGTCGCGGTATGATGAACAAACATTGCCCGAAGCGAATGGTAGTCCCGCTCCCAGATTTCTTCCCCTTGACTGTTGAAGCGGTAACTTTCGTTGGCTCCCCATCCGGCGCGGGAGATGACATAGGGTCCGCCCAGTGATTCGTTTTGGGCGCGAACTTCCGCCAATTCCAGCGCGGTCGGTCCTTCACTACCATCAATCACTGTTACCCGGATGCCTTCCCAGACAAAGGGGGTGTCATTCAACCCTTGAATGGTGGCACGTAATTGAACCGCATTGCCTTGAGTAAAGTGAAGTTCCGTAGCAGTGGGGGCATGGTCATCGGGGTTGTCGGAATGTCCGACAATCAGGGGTTCCCATTCGCCCCATGTTTGTCCTTCATCAGTGCTGACGCGCACAGCCAGAAGCGGCGATACCCCTTCCGGCAACGGCTCCGACCATGTGACCCCCACCGCCATAAAATCGAAGTCGCTGATAATGGGGTCGGTTTCCATCGTCCCGTGAAAGCCTTCAATTTTCATGCCATCTTTGGTGATGGTCATGCCTTGCGCTTCCAGAGGGCGAATATCGTAGGTTTCGGCACGTACCTCGTCTTCTTGAGCAGGGGGCGCGCCGAGGGCGCTGGTGGTGTGGAAGCTGACCCAGAAGGTCGCCGCCAGAAGGAGGTAGAGGAGATAACGTTTCATAACGGTTCCCAAAAGTTGTGGCGCGATGGGACCTCCATCGTTGCCCTTACTATATGCCAATGCCAATACAGTATCAACTATGCAGAAACTGTATTGCGCAACAGTGGCACGATTTACCTATAGAAATAAACACGGGCAGGAACAAAGTTTGTTCCTACCCGTTGTTATACAGGCAAATCAGTACGGTTACATCGGGGAAGTGTGGGGATGAGGCTACGCCATTTGGCGGGTTTTTCCATTACAAGATTTTCTGCCCTAAGAGCGAAGCGATGAGGTCTACGGTGAGTCCGGCAGTGCCATTGTGCGCGTCCAGGATGGGGTTGATTTCGACCACATCCAAACTGACCACCCGTTCATCATCGGCAAGTAGTTCCATGAGCAGGTGCGCTTCCCGATAGGTTAAGCCGCCGGGAACCGGGGTGCCGACACCGGGGGCGATGGTGGGGTCGAGTACATCAGGGTCAAACGAAACGTGAATCCGCTCAATGCCGCGCCGGGTAAAATGGTTAAGGGTCTGCCGTGTCACCTCGGCAATGCCCAGTTCATCCACATCGCGCATGGTAAAGGCTTTGATTGCCTGATCTAAAAGTAGTTGCCGTTCTTCGTTGTCTACGGAACGCAACCCGATAAGGACGACTTCGCGGGGGTGAACTTTTTCGTTGGTGAGATAGGGTGCAAGGGCGGCAGGTTCCTGCCCTACCAATGCCCCCAAGGGCATTCCGTGTAGATTTTTACTGGGGGAGGTGGCAGGGGTATTAAAATCCGCGTGAGCATCAATCCACAATACCCCTACCTTGCCCGAAGCCCGCACCCCGGCAACAGTTCCGGCGGCAATGGAATGATCCCCGCCCAGCACAATCGGAAAGCCATTTTCGTTGATAGTCTTGGCGCAAAAATCGGCAAGGGCGCGATTCACTTTGCTGACGGTAGCAAGGCGCGGCAATTCCGGAGAATCCTCAAAGACTTCTTCAGGCACAGGAACGGGTAAATTGCCGCTATCTAGGACCTGATGCCCCAGTGCTTCCAACCGCTTTTCCAATTCAGCGTAGCGCAGGGCATACGGACCCATATCCACGCCGCGCCGCCCCTGCCCCAAATCCATAGGAACTCCGATAATACGTATCTCTTTTTTCATAAAATAGGTTGAGACTCCTTTGGCTCAATTTAGAGGCAAGCGTGGAGAGAGGAGAGCCATCCCGCACCATTTTCTCCCCGCTTTTACCATTGTACTCCGTTTACCGGTTTTCTTTCCATATCATAGGAGTTCCGCATTTCAAACGAGAACGGAGGGCAAAAACAATTCCCTGTAGGAATTATTTTACCCTCAATTGGATCACTCCTCATCATAAAAAAAGCCCCGCGTGTGCGTCATTGCACCTGCGGGGCTTTCTGGTTTTGTATAATGACTAGACTTTGGTTACTTCGGCGGCGCGGGGTCCCTTGTCGCTTTGTTCAATCACAAATTCGACACGTTCCCCTTCGACGAGGTTCTTAAAGCCATTGCTTTTAATTGACGAATAGTGGACAAAGACATCTTTTTGCCCATTTTCGGGGGCAATGAAGCCAAAGCCCTTTTCAGTATTGAAGAACTTCACGGTCCCGATAATGCGGTCGCTCATTATTTAACTCCTTCTGAGCTGAACAGGTGGTTGTTCGTGACCTTTAGACCCTTTACTACACGGCTTCCCGCGCCCGACATGATGGAAAGGTTTGGTGGTATCACCAAAACAGGCACACAACAGGCTCGAACTGCGTACAACTGCATTCTTCTGGTACGTCCGGTACGAAAAGACAGCCCTAGTCACTGTGGGCTACTATAACATGGACTATCTATCCGTCAAATCAATTCTAAACGTTAGGAGAAGGATATATGAGATGGTCTAGGGGTAAATAGGAATTAACCGATTTTTTACAGGTAGTTAAAAGGAGGAAAGAAAGAAAAAAGATAAATGGGTCGTTTATTTATTCAATCGAGTACCGTGCGTAAACCATAAAAAAAACTCCACCGATATGGTATCGGTGGAGATTCTACCTGTATAGAATTAGACTTTGACGACTTCGGTGGCGCGGGGACCCTTATCGCTGGTTTCGATACTGAATTCGACGCGATCCCCTTCGTTCAGATTACGGAACCCGTTGGATTGAATCGAAGAATAGTGGACGAAGACATCCCGATCCCCATTTTCGGGGGCGATGAAGCCAAAGCCTTTTTCGGTGTTGAAGAATTTAACGGTCCCGGTAATGCGGTCGCTCATTGTTGACTCCTTTTGAGCTGAACATTGGATTGCTCGTGACCCACAGCCCTTTTACCACACGGTTTTACCACGCCCATTGTCCTTTTGAGGTTAAGTGGGTAACACCCTGACAACCTTACTGAACAGGCTCGAACTGCGAACGACTGCATGTTATTTGGTACATCCGGTACGAAAAGACAGCCCTAGTCACTAAACACCTACTATATCATGGACTGTTTATTCGTCAAATCAGATTCTAAGGTTCTACCACGATAAAATGAGGAGTGCCTGTAAATCGCCGTTAGATTATCATCCTACTAACCGTGAGGACTCTAAATCTCATAGATTTAAAGATAAATACGGATTTATTATTT
>CBKYSX010000588.1:0-3488 GCA_966690745.1 uncultured Ardenticatenales bacterium | reverse complement strand
ATTTGCCCCAACCCCTTCCTGCATGGGCAACCCAATTTGGCGAAGATGTAACGACGCAGGTGGTGGGTAGCTTTGCCAGCACCTTTGTCCGGGCGCGGAAATAATTGTCCAAATAGAGCATCGTTTAGGGTAGGGGCGGGTCAGGCATATCATCGATTTCCAAAATGAACCCGTTGACCCGCCCGCGTTGGGAATGGAACGATCCTGATGGCAACGCACAATCACGGTGGGTGGGTCATGCGCTTCCATGCCATAATGGGTTCCATTCCCTAACCCGACCCTACCCCAAATACCAAAACCTTAATACACATAAGGTATATATCTGGGAAATCTTGAAGGAATGGCGCGGCGATGGTCGCGCCGTTTCTTTTTTGGAAAGCAACTATTTTTCGCTACTCTTATTCTACACCCCCTCATCTGCTAATACGACATCACCCATCCCCGAAAGGTGTAAACGATGCGTCACCGAACTCCATTTCTCCCCCTCTTTGCAGGCATGGTTCTGGTTGTAATTGCCACCCTGAGCTATACTTTTTCGGACACGCCTGTGCAAGTGGCGCGAGGCAAAAGTGCGACGATTCCGTTAAGTCAGACCTTGACCGAGGAGCAGGAACGCGCACAAACGATTGCCCTTGCGGATGGGCGGGTACAGGCATATACCGCAGGGCAACGCACCGAGGTGTTCGGGGTGGCAACTTATCTGGATATCAACACCCCGATGAGCAAAGCGGGATGTACGCCCGATAACTGCCGTATCGTGAATATTTTTAATTTTGATGAAAGTGCCACGATTCAGGCATTCGTGCGTCTGGACAGGGAAGAAGTGATTGAAGTGTATTATCAGGAAGGGATTCGCCCTGCCATTAATCGCCGCCTGGCGGACCGTGCGATGGAAATCGCGCTGAATGCGCCGGAGGTGGTTGAAATTATCGGGGAACAACGGGCAAGTTCCGATTGGGCACCGATGGATTCTACCCTCGTTGGCTCTGCCTGTGAACAGGGGCATATGTGCGTGGCACCAACCTTCGATATGGGCGACTATATTTTGTGGGCAATTGTAGACCTGACCGATGACCGTTTTATAGATACGTTTTGGACGGCTACGGATGGAACCCGCGCTGGAACCATCCCTTATCCTGATGGCTATGCGAACCAAACTCCGCAGGGATGCCCCGCCCCTGGCACAATCACGCGGGATGGTTGGACGGTCAATTACAATGTGACGGGAACCGATGGGTTGCGTGTGTCCGATGTAAGTTACAACAATACACTCGTAATTCGCAGTGCCAAGTTGGTCGAATGGCACGTAGACTACGGCGGAAGCGGCTTTCAGGATGTGATTGGCTGTGGCGGAACCGGGGGAGGATTTATGATTTATCCTTATGGCGATACGGTGATTTCGGATATCACGGATGGCGGCGGAAACGTGATTGGTTTTGAAGTAGTGCAGGATTTCCGACAGAACAGTTGGGGTCAAACCTGTAATTACCGCTACGACCAGCATTATCAATTCTTTAACGATGGACGGTTCCGCACCGTGCAGGGCGCGTATGGCAAAGGGTGCGCCGTGACCAGCGATTATCGCGGCTTGATGCGCCTTGACCTGGCAATGGGCGGCACAGATGGGGATGATAGTATTGCCACCTGGAATGGAAGCGGGTGGGAAACGGTTAACACTGAAACACGCTGGTGTCCCGAAGGGGAAACCCACGAAAGTTGTGTGGGTTTCGTACCGGGGTCGAATCCGAACGGCTACCGCTTCCGCCTGTCGGATACTGTGACTGATAGCGGCTACTATGTCGAACCGGCACAGGGGCAATTTAATGATGAGGGCAGAGGGGATTTTGAGTTTGTCTATGCGGTTGCCCATCATCCGAACGAAGGGGATGAAGATTTAGGGATTTTCTCGGCGGGCTGTTGTAACGATTATAACCATGGACCGGAAGATTATATCAACGGGGAATCGGTCAACGGAACTGATCTGGTGGTCTGGTATGTCCCTGAAATGGCAACGGATGCCGTCGAGCCGGATTATTATTGCTGGACGATTCAAGGCGAACCGAACCCCGAAACCTACCCCTGTTTTGGTGGCCCCATGTTTGTACCGTTCGGGGAAGTTGTCGTCACCGTCACCCCTTCGCCCACCGGAGAAGCCACGCCCACCGCCACTGTTACCCCTACGCCACCTGTGGGTGCTACCCCAACCCCCACCGCCGAGATAACGGCGACACTGCTACCTCCGCGTGAGTTCCTCTACCTGCCGGGGATTTGGCGGGAGTAGATAACAAAAAAGGGATTGGGTTCACACCCAATCCCTTTTTTGTTATCATTCCGTATCTATCGTCACCGCCGCCGTCATGTTCCATTTGAACCGTGCATCCTGTTCGTCGGGGGTGACAATCACCGTATAGGTAATATCCCCCTGTTTGTTTTCCCCGAAGGGGCGAATCCGCGTCACCGTACCGCTAAATTCTTCGTCGGGAATTGCATCTACCTTAAACATTGCAGGTGCGCCTTCCTGCACCGCAATGATGTTTAATTCAGTCAGGTCGTCGGTTTCAATTTGCCACGCACTCAAATCGGCAAGTTGCACAATCGGCTGTCCGGGCGTAATTTGTTCGCCTACTTTGGGCAACAATAAAGCAATGGTTCCGGCAAAGGGGGCGGTAAGTAAGGTTTCATCCAACGCTACCTGCGCCTGATCTACGCCCGCCTGCGCTACCGCCACGTTTGCCTCTGCCGCTTCCACACTCGCCAAAGAACTGGCAACATCACTTTCCGCAATACGCACATCCTCGGCGGTGGCTCCGGCACGAACCAACTCCAATTGTGCCTGAGCGCGGTCTACCTCGGCTTGCGCGGCGGCAATCTCGGCAGGGCGGGTGGCGGCAAGCACCTGATTCAGGTTGGCTTGCGCGGCGGCAACATTGGCTTCTGCCACCCGAATATCCTCCGCCGATGCCCCCGCCAACAAATCATCATATTGTGCTCTGGCGGCTTCGTAATCTATGGTTGCCTGTTCTAATTGTAGTGCCTGCGGCATTGCCGCCGCATCGGGCAAATCTTTAATCAAGTCGTAGGCGGCTTGTGCCTGTTGTACGGCGCGTTCCGCCCTTTCAACGTTTGCCTGCGCGTTGATGATCTGACTTTCGTCCGCGCCCCGTTGTACCCGCGCCAATTCCGCCTCGGCTATCGTCACCTGAGCGCGGGCGGCTTGAATTTCCTCGTTACTTGCCCCATCCTGAATCCGTTGCAAGTTTGCCTGCGCCGCCGCCACTGCCGCTTCTGCCCCCGCAATTTCTTCTGTCCTTGCCCCCGCGTTCAATTTGTCCAGCGCGGCAACGGCACGGTCATAGGCACTTTCCGCCTGAGCAAGCGCGGCGGTGGCCTGGGCTAAGGTGGCTTCCGCCTGTGTTAATGCGACTTCCAGCCGGGGTGCGTCTACGCGTAGGAGCAGTTGCCCCGCCGTCACTGCCTCCCCTTCTTGT
>CBKYSX010000587.1:0-3493 GCA_966690745.1 uncultured Ardenticatenales bacterium | reverse complement strand
AAGAAATCCACAGGCAAGACTCAGATGTATTCAGTATTACGGAACCGCTTGTGTCATTTGTGACTTCGATTTTGGGCAAACGTATGGGGACTTAGGTGCCGGATTTATCCATGTCCATCACATAATACCTTTGAACGAAATCCGTGAGGGGTATTTTGTAGACCCAATACGGGATTTAAGACCTGTATGTCCAAATTGTCATGCGATGATTCATCGGCGAAATCCGCCATTCATAATAGATGAAATTAGATCCTTGTTGTCATCAAAGAGGGTTTAGACCATGCACACCACCACAGGGGCAAACCCCCTCTCTCCCATCACCAACACCGACTACCTCTACACCTTCACGGGCATCCCCACCGCCAAGGTGCTGGAGGGTCTGCGTTCGCTTCTTTCCCTGCGCCACCCGCTCGAACAGAAATTCATCCATCTGCTCACCGACAACCCGTTAGAAGCGAACATCGCCTTTCTCCTCGCCACCAGCACCGCCTTCTATCAGGCAGAAGGCGGCATCAATCCAAAAATCAAAACCTGGATAGATGCGCTATACTACATCTCTACCTGCCTCGCCGTTGGGTACGCCGACATCTTCGCCGAAACCCAACGGGGACGTGCCATCGCCGCCCTCGTCATGTTGGTGGGTCCCGCCCTCACCGCCGAACTGCTCGACCCGCCCAACAAAGCGGTCAGTGCCTCCGAAGCCGGGCAGGAAGAAATGATTGGCGTATTGCGCGAGATTCTGGCAGAAGTCAAGAACCGATAACGACGGGTATTGAGTATTGGGTATTGAGAAAACGACTTTGCCGTGTTACCCCTCTCTGATACGGAGAGGGGGTTAGGGGGTGAGGTGGCCGTTTCTCAATACTCAGTACTCAATACTCAATACTCCCTTATGAGCGAACCCATAGCCCGCCTTGCCCTTGAAGACGGAACCATTTACGAAGGTATCGCCTTTGGCGCGGTCGGAACCCGCGAAGGCGAAGTCGTCTTTAACACCAGCCTCACCGGCTATCAGGAAATCATCACCGACCCCTCCTATGCCGGGCAAATCGTCGTGATGACTGCCACCCAGATTGGCAATACGGGCATCAACAATGAAGATGATGAAGCCGAACGCGCCTTTCTTAGTGGGTTTGTGGTGCGGGATTTAAGCCCCAACGTCTCCAACTGGCGGGCGGACAACACCCTCTCCGACTGGTTGGCAGAGCAAGGCGTGGTCGGCATTAGCGATATTGACACCCGCGCTCTTACCCGCAAACTGCGCGATGACGGGGCGCAAAAAGGGGTCATTTCCAGCGAATCCCACTACAGCAATGAAGAACTCGTCGCCAAAGCGCGGGCGTGGGCGGGGCTGGTCGGGCGCGATCTGGTGCAAGAAGTCACCTGTGCCGAACCTTACCACTGGGTAACGCCCAGTGACCTCGCTTGGATTGCCACCGAAGGGGCAAGCGACACCCCCTTCCATGTCGTCGCCTACGATTTCGGCTTAAAACATAACATCCTGCGCCGCCTTGCCTCCCATGGCTGTCGCGTCACCGTCGTTCCCGCCACCACCACCGGCACAGAAGCCCTCAACTACAACCCCGATGGCGTATTCCTTTCCAACGGACCCGGCGACCCCGCCGCCCTTGACTATGCTGTTGAAGCCACGCGCCACTTTTTGGATGCCGAAGTGCCCCTGTTTGGCATCTGTCTGGGGCATCAGATTCTGGGGCGGGCGGTGGGCGGCGACACCTACAAACTCAAATTCGGGCATCATGGCGGCAACCAACCGGTCCGCTATGTGGACGAAGCGCGGGTCGAAATCTCGGCGCATAACCACAACTTCGCCGTAGACCCCGCCACCCTCCCCGCCAACGTTGAAGTCACCCACATCAACCTCAACGACGACTGTTGCGAAGGGCTACGCCTGAAAGACAAACCCGCCTTCTCCGTCCAATACCACCCCGAAGCCGCCCCCGGTCCCCACGATGCCGACTACCTCTTTGGTCAATTCATAGACCTCATGGCGAAACGGAAGGGGTAAGATTGGAGGACATAAGACTGGAGGACACAACGTCCCCGTTGTGTCCCTTGAGGACGCAGTAAGCGGCATACAGCGTAATGGTGTAGGGGCGAAGCATCCCCCCATCATGGTTACATGCCGGGTTCGCGGAATGGAACCAATAGAATCAACGGGCGGGTGTCTCTGTATGGGGATTCTTCGCCCCGCCGTAACAACGGGACGCGCAAAGCTGAAACAACACTGAATAGCAATGAACATGGGGTGAGGGGGTTTGCCGCCCCTATCACCAAATCCGCATCCCCTGGCTTTCAATGGTCAACATTCCATCCAAATTGAGGGCAGGGGTTTGTACCACGCGCAGAATCAGAATTCCGGTTTGGTCGGGCGTGGGAATCAGACCTGCCTCGCTCCGTCCCGCCAGCGGTCCCCGCCATCGTTCCCACCCCAATCGTTCATAAAAGGCGATTCGCTCTGTTTCCAGACAGGCAATTTCATAATCAGCAATATTCTCTGCCAGATGGCGCATCACCCCCGTGCCATACCCCTGCCCCTGATACGCCGGTAACGTTGCCACCGCATCCACATAGGCAGTTTTGAGCAATGGCAGACCCTCCGGCTGAAGCCATCGGGTGGTGACGACGGCGTGGCTCACCACCCGATCCCCGTCATACGCCAGAAAATGACGACCCCCCGCCGGAATATAGGCAAACAGATTCTGAAAATCTTCCTCATCATGGGCGGCGATACACGTCTGAATAATCTGAGTGCGGGTTGTCGCATCTAGGTTTTCGGTTGGCATATAAGTGACCTGCATGAAACACTCCTTATCGTGAATGGCTCCATCTTCACGGGATTGGGTTACATTTTCCCGTTTCTCATTTCCTCTTCTTGTCGTGTCGCTATCTGCCGTTTCTGCGTCCCGCGTCCTATCTCCCCCTCACGGAATCACCCTATTAAAGAAGTATCCTCCAGGATAGATTCTGTAGATTTCGTAGATTCTGTCAGATGCCATGCCTTCGGGGGTAGCCGTTTGAATGGCAATCGTGGCAATTGTCACGCTTGCTAGCGAGTGCGGGGGTCCCTTCTAACTCCCCTTACCTTTCGATTACGAAACAACTCACTTTGGACCTTTACAATTAAAAGCCGTACCAGTCCAACGGACTTCGTAGCGTAATAACCGGGGTTCTTTAGACCTCGGCGCAGACGATGAGGGGGTTCCTGTACCCCTAGCCATCGTAGCCATCGTCGCTTTCGTCACCCCGCTTCAACAGGGTAGGTATACCCGAAAGGGGTATCCAAAATGACTACATATCTTACATACCATACACACCTCGCGTTTCCACCCCGTTTGCTCACATGGCTACACTATTCCCATCAACAAACGTATTAAAGGAAAAAACATGAACAGCACCAACGACATCGCCACCCTCTGGAAATCCCTCTCCACCCACCTCACCGATGACACCCGCCCCCTTGTCGAACGCGCCT
>CBKYSX010000586.1:0-3499 GCA_966690745.1 uncultured Ardenticatenales bacterium | reverse complement strand
GTTGTTTTAACTCTCCTTCTGATTTGGAAGAGGTAAAGCGATTAGTTGAAGGGGCAGGGGGGCGGATAAACCTTATTTATCCGATTGAATCCACCCTTGCCCATACACCACGCCTCGCCGCCGGGCAGGTCAATGTGGTGTTGTATAAAGAGTTTGGGGAGGGGTTAGCAAAAGAGCTAGGGCAACCCTCTCTGTTCGCACCGTTTGGCATGGCTGAAACGATCCAATTTGTGCGCAAGTTGGCGCAGATATTAGGGACTTCGGAGCAAGCAGAACGATTTATCGCTCACGAAAAACGAACAACCCTAAAAGCAGTTTGGGATTTATGGCGCGGACCGCAAAGTGATTGGTTCGCCACTACCGATGTGGCGATTGTTGCCGCCCAAAGTTACGCCGAGGGGTTAGATCGTTATCTTGGGGGCGAATTGGGCATGAAAATTGCCTTTGTTTCAGCACGACCCCGCGCCTCTCACCATCCCGACAACGAGGAAGTACGGAAACGGTTACATCAACGTGCCCCCTCGTTTGTTTTCGGTTCTTTGAATGAGCGTATCTATCTAAGTGAGGCAGGCGCACGTCACGCCAATTTTGTCATGGCGGCATTTCCGGGTCCTGTCGTGCGGCGGGCGGTGGGGACACCCTACATGGGCTTTCGCGGCGCGGTCTATGTCATTCAAGAGATTGTGAATCGTTTGTATGACACGCTTTTCAATTTCTTGCCTGTAGACAGTGCCTATTCTAAAGCCCAACACGGGTCAACCGCACCCAACATGGCGGTGGGACCGGGCAATTTGCCCTGGAATCCCGAAGCCAAAGCATTATTGGATAGTGCTTTGGACAAGATGCCATTTCTCTCCCGTATTTCCGCCAGCCGGGAATTACAGATGAAAGTGGAGGGGATAGCGCGACAACAGGGGAAACAGGAAGTGACAGAGGCATTGGTAGCGGAGATTTTAGAGCAATAAAAAGAGCGGCATTTCGCCGCTCTTTTTATATGGATTGATTATACGCTTATGTCAGTAACATTATCAAGGAAATTTCGCATAGACATTAACTATAAAACAAAAAACCAAAGATACAGGCCTAAAAGGAAACAACGTTCAAAATAAACCGATGTTCAACCTGCCGGATTTGTTCTAAATCTCCATACTCAGAAATTGCCCACGCTCTAACTCGATCTACCGCCGCCGCCAGCAAATCATCTGACAATGCCCACGTTTCAGCATCATCTCGTCGCGCCATCCCGTCAAGTATCTGCCGAGGCGCGACTTCGGTATACCAGACTGCCGCTACGACCTCACGTTGTTCAGAAGCCCCAATTTCTTGAAGAAGGGTAGGAACATCCACCATTGCACTTGGCGGACGCGCCGTATCAGATAGTGCCATTACTGTCATCCGTAATTGGTGGCGCAATTGTCCCGACACCGAACGTGGATCGCTCCAATCTCGTCCCTGCACCAGAACTCCACCAGAGCGCATCACCCGCTTCACTTCAATCAACACTTGTCGCACATTAGGAACCAGATGGAGTACGTGCACCACCATCACTGCATCAAAATAACCGTTAGGGAAGGGGAGGTTAGAAATATTGCCTTGAACCAGTCGTAACTGTGAAAGCAGTTCCGCATTGCCTTCCCGTTGTGCGGCACGAAGCATTTCCAACGCAATATCAATACCTATTACATGCCCTCCCGCTGATATGACCGGAAAGGCAATGCGCCCCGTCCCAACCCCTAATTCCAGAATCTTAGGATTGGAACCACCGACTTCCGCCACAATTGCCTGACCCATCTGTGCTGAAACATCAGGAGGGTGTGCGCGTTGCAGGGAGTATTGTTTAGCGATACGATCAAAGGAGGGATCGAGCATAAAAAAAATACGCCCGATGGTAATTAAGCATCACCATCGGGCGCGATAAAAATCACCCGGTTGCGCCGACTTCCATTGCCCGCCCAATATCCGAAGGACTAACATTCCCAACACTGGCACGGAATTGCTCAACACTCAAACGATACAGAATGGCAACGCTGAGTACCATTGCAATCCCTTCCACGCCAAAAATCAGCGTATACGCAGTTTGAGGAACAATCTGACCGAGTTCAATCAACCCCGTATGAAGTGCACCCGCCGCTACGGAGGAAACCCCGGTTCCATATGCCTGAGCAATACCCCACATCCCCATATATAACCCCGTTGCACCATCTACTGTCATATCCATCATCATTGAAAGCGCACCCACGTTAAAGAAGCCCGTAAACAGCCCCATACCGAAAAGGACCGGCGCAAGCATAGCCTGCTGAGCAGTTGCCGCCGCAATTGCCAACCCGAATAATCCTGCTGACGTACCAGCCGCCCCCACCATTGCCATCGCCTTCTTGCTAATCGGACGAATAGTGGAAATTATTCCGATTCCCAACATCCCCAACAGAACCCCACCACCCCACATCTGTTGGAAGCCGGAGGTTTCTTTCGGAGTCATATTAAAGACTTCGGCACCAAAGACTTCCAAGATATTATCCTGGAGGAAAATGGCAAACATGGAGAGAAAAACAAAGGAGAAGAAGACCCGTGCCTGAGCATTCTGATTCAAGATTGCCCATGCGGAAGCAAGCGGATTTCCCTGGGGCGCAAGTGCTTTTGATTTAGCGACCGCCAGAGCCGCTTCTTCTTTATTCAACCGTTTTTCAAGCCCGACAACCCCTAACAACACGGAGGAAAGCACGACCACAGGAGTTAGATTGTACATTGCCTGCATTTGCTCTGGACTATAGACCGGCATCATCACTTGCATGACCACCGAAGCCATAATCGCACTCAGAATAGAGACGGTCCAGATTACAGACATCACACCACCCCGATAGCGAGGTTCGGTGGTTTCCGCAATCAAAGAGTGGTGAGTATCACCCATCCCTGCAAAACAAATACCAAAGAGCGCGAAGGTTACAAACCCCGCTACATAGGTCAAGGGATTCCCGGTTGACATCGTATTTGCCAGCGAGGGGAGTGTTACAAAAATTAGGCTGGAGACCAGCGCACTTAGTAGAAGATAAGGGGTACGGCGATACCCAAAAATTGGATTGCGGTCTGCAATTCGCCCGAAGATCACCTGGAAGGGGGAGAGGAAATTGTGCATGCTCAACATGGATGTTACTACAAGTGCAGTAACCCCAAGTTCCACAATGCTAATACGGTTAAAATTGACGGTAAGGAGGGCAAACATCCAGCCAACTCCGATTTTCGGTAACGCCAGACGCAATGTTTTGAGTAAGCCTAGCAACGCACGCACCACTTTCATGGATTGCCTCCTCCCCCTAGAGGGATGCCGCGAAACAATGTTCTCGGCACACTATTTGATTGTGGCTTAATATGGAAAATATCAGCCAATAACCAACCTTAAATCTATTCTATCATGGTGCTAAAATGTTCTGCAATTCGCAATCTAAGTTTTTATAAGTATTTACACAACTAATACAAAGAGTGAACATGAAAATATAAAATG
>CBKYSX010000585.1:0-3513 GCA_966690745.1 uncultured Ardenticatenales bacterium | reverse complement strand
AACCCTTGCCGCCACCCTTCCGCCCACCATTACCCATTCTGCGGAAATACGCTCGCAAAACCCGACCGATATTGATGCAGATTCGATTGAAGTGACGACAGGACAATCCTATCCCTTGTCGCTGAACATTACTGCCGCAGGCGTAATTACCAGTGGGGAGATTCTGACATATACGGTTCTGGTTGCGAATGACAGTGATATTGTTGTGAGTGGTATTACCCTTACAGACACATATGCCAATTTTTCTGCCGCGCCTACGGTCATCAATCCGCCCGGTGGAAGTTGTTCTGTTAATCATGCGAACCAACGAGTGGTCTGTACTTTTGCTTCAATACCCGCCCAATCACAGCAACTGGTAACGATTGTAGGAACGCTCGGAGCGGGCTTGCCACCCACGGTCACCAACAATGCAACGGTACGCTCTACAACTCCACCATTCCTTATCAATGATTCCCTAAGTCTTCAACGCAACACTTCTATTCCAATGCGTTTCAACATAACTGCTACCGGAACCGTAACGCACAGCGCACCGATAACCTACACATTCCACGTTACGAATACATGGGCAATAACCGTCAATACGGTGGTGATTACAGATTCCTATGAACGGTTCACCGCCGCGCCTACGGCTACGGTCATCAGCGGTCCGCCCGGCAACTGTACGGTAAACCATCCGCAAGAAGAGGTGGTTTGCACCTTCAACAATTTCCCGCCGCAAACCTCCGCAAAAATTACCATTAGAGGTACCTGGGTTGCATCAGGCTTGCCTTCGTCAGTCACCAATTCTGCCGATTTACAATCTATCAATCCCACCATGTCCGTTTCAGATAGCCTTACCCTGACAAGAAATCAAACCTATCCTCTTGCTTTTGGGGGAATACCGGCTAGTCCATGGGCGATACTTGTACCTCTCTCACAGCATCCCTTCCGCAAACGCAAAAAAGGGCGGTAGTGGAATTCCACTACCGCCCCGCGCCTGTACGATTGCGAAGAGAAAATCACTTCAGTTTTATACGGCAAGTCGTTGCCGCGCCGTCCACGTAATACCTCCGACAGCCCCAACCATTGCCACCACTACCGTTGCCCATATGCTTAATGTCAGGGCATCGGGCGCAAGCAATGGCTGTCCGCGCATTGCTTGCCATACAGTTAAAAGGGTCAACCCTAAATACCCTGCGGCACTAGCCCACACCAACGCCACCTTATAGCCATCGGTCAACCATCGTTCGCGCCGTTGCCCCACCCACCACCCGACAATGGGAAGCACTTGCAGACCATGAAGTCCTATAAAATGAGCGATACGCAGGTCGCCATGAGTGGTACTCCACCCCACGAGGGGTAAACTCGGTCCTCCATCCGGCGCACCTACCGTATGCGCTCCGATGAGAGCCGACGGTTGTCCCGATTCGAGAAGGGATAGCTGGTCAGGGGTGGGCATCGGCATAATAAATCCCAATCCCATTCCTATCAGTGCAATCACTGCACCAAGGCGAATCCCCCATGCCAGCGCGGGGTCCGCCATCTTCTGACGGATGAGAAAAACCGCGCCTATCAACACAATAAACCATAAAATATTAATTGTAACACCCATCACTGCCCACAGCATCGCATCAAATGGGGTTGCATTGTTAAAGTGTGCGGCTTGTCCTCGAAACGCTTGCATTATAATAACGACCATTTCAATGTAGAGCGTTATTCCAATCCCATTTGCAATCCAACGTGCAACGCGGGGGCGAGACGTTAGCATTGGTAACATCCATAAAAAGGTAGCCGTATAAAGCGTAATAGAGATTGAAAATTTAGTCGTTTTTGCCCAGACAGGAGTGTTTAGTACGATGCGGGGGTCTGTCAGGATTCCAATCAGCCCCAGAAGGGTCGTTGCTATCATACTGATCGTCAGCGAGGTCAAAATAGGGCTGAATTGCCACCACCGTCGTAACACACTAAAAACATTGGGAGTTCGTAAAGATAATGAGCCTATATTAGTGAGCATGTGAACATTCTTTCATGGAATGATGGCATTTTTGATGGGGTGAAAGACAAACCACCCCATCGGAATTAGATATTAAGCCACGGCTTGATGGTTTTGGGGAACAGTGCCCCCACGAACTTCGTAGATCCACCGCACAATTAAGTGCAATAGGAAACCCACAGGACCCAACATGAGAATGAAGAACAAACTGACTGCCATCAATAAGGGGTGAATATGTCGCACCTGACCGTCGAAATATGCCCACCGCCCAACCAGTAAATCAAAGGCAAGAAAATGCGCCCACCCTATCGTGACACCGGCGGGGGTGCCTAAAAGCTCTGCAATTGCAGATATCGTCGGGTTACTCAATGAAAGTAAAACACTGCCTAATTGAGGTAGCACCAGCAAGGCATAAATCAACGCAAGTGGCAATGCAATCAACGGCGAGCCAATAATCCGTTGTGTCCATTTCCAGCGCGGCAAGACAATCATTAAGAACCAAAAGGGCATAATCACGATGTTACTGATGGTAAATAACAGCTCATAGTTCATAGTCGCCTCCTCGCACACCCGGAAATGGATAATGCGAATATGAGTTAAATGGTTGGCTCAAATCCCCCGCTCCGTATCATTCGTAACACTTCATGGCGGTAAAACGCCGCCGGACTATCCACCATTGCATTCACATGTTGAAACATCTCCAGCATAATCATACCGTGCATTCGATACCACCCCACCACCCCTTGATACGCAACCACAGGGGTATATGGAATTCCGGTGGGAAGCGGAAAAGGAATCTTTACTTGAAAATCCGCTTCCCCGTCAGGGGTGCTCATGGGAGTCCGCAATAATCCGGCATCATAGCCTGCCTGTAACAGCATTAAGAATATCCCAAATATGGTCGTCCCTGTAGCAACCAATATCTCTTGTGGGGGCTGATACTCCGGGATCGGACTACAGGCAATCAGCTGATATTCCACCGGATGCGCCATTGCCCATTCCCGGTACATCAACATTGCCGCAAACAAACGGTTTGCGTGATCGTTCGTTGGATAAACCTCAATAACGCCGCGTAACGCTGTTTTGATGGAATCGTGAGCGTCCAGAATTAATGCCGTAATCAACTCATCCCGATTGGCAAAGTAACGATACAACCCCGGTGTTGTCATCTCCATTTCACGGGCAATTGAGTTTAATGACAACAATGCCGTGCCACTACTGACCATCTGTTGCCGTGCAATCTCTTTGATTTCTTCGCGGGTACTATCCCGCATTCGTTCCCGTCGTGACATATCCATCAAATTCCTTTCTTAAAAATTATTTATACCATGAACTCTCGTTAAATCAAATATCAATAGTTAATGTTATTAACTATAATAATATATATTCACAAATTTTCAAGAGGCGATTTTGAAAGAAGCCTAAACTTACTCGTATTCCCTCTTTACCCGTAGGGGGTTCAGTGGTACGCTGTTCTAAAGTCAATTCGTCGGGAGATGTTTCATGAATGACCTAACCCTTGCCCAACGGCGTGCCCAAGC
>CBKYSX010000584.1:0-3525 GCA_966690745.1 uncultured Ardenticatenales bacterium | reverse complement strand
GTAAAAGGCGAAGACCGCCATTGCGAACGGTGCGGAACGCCCGTCATCAAAAAAGATTTGGACCAATGGAAGTTCCGCATCACCAAATACGCCGACGAGTTGCTGGACAGTCTGGACAAGATTGACTGGTCCGACAAAATCAAGGTGCAACAACGGAACTGGATCGGCAAATCGCGGGGGGCAACCATTCGCTTCCCGGTACAGGGAATTGACGGGGAAGAAATCGAAGTCTTCACCACCCGCCCCGACACGATTTATGGCGCGACCTTTATGGTGTTGGCTCCTGAACATCCGTTGGTGGCGAAAATCACCACGCCCGATCAGGCGGCGGCAGTGGCGGATTACCAGTTCCAATCTTCGCGTAAATCGGAAACCGAACGGCAAGCCACCGACAAAGAAAAAACCGGGGTCTTTACGGGCGGGTATGCCATCAATCCGGTGAGCAAACAACCTGTGCCGATTTGGATTGCCGATTATGTGCTGATGGGCTATGGCACGGGTGCGATTATGGCAGTCCCCGGCGGCGACCAACGGGATTTTGAATTTGCGAACAAATTCAGCCTACCCATCATTCAGGTGACGGAGCCGATGGATGGCAAAATGGGCGACTTGCAAGAGGCGTATGACGGACCGGGACGCATGATCAATTCCGGGATGTTGGACGGTTTGGTCACGTTGGCGAAGTATACGCGCGAGGAGTGGACAGAAGCATTGTCGAGCGAATACGGCATTTCGTTGAACGGGCGCGAAGAGGCGAAAGAGAAAATCATCGCCTATCTGGAGCAGGAAAACATTGGCAGTGCCTCTATTACCTACCGGATGCGGGACTGGCTGATTAGCCGCCAACGCTTCTGGGGTACGCCGATTCCCATCATCTACTGTGAGAAGGATGGGATTGTTCCGGTTCCCTATGACCAACTGCCGGTCGTTCTGCCCATGGATGTGGATTTCAAGCCTACGGGGGAATCCCCGTTGAAATCCCATGCGGCATTCTTGAACACCACTTGCCCGACATGTGGGGGGTCCGCCACCCGCGAAACTGATACGATGGACACCTTCGTGGATTCATCGTGGTATCAATATCGCTATCTGTCGCCCCACAATGACGACATGCCTTTTGACCCCGAAGATGCCGAAGGGTGGTTGCCGCCGCGTCAGTATACGGGAGGGGCGGAACATGCCGTGATGCACCTGTTGTACACCCGCTTCTGGACGAAAGCGATGCGGGATATGGGGCTGGTGAATTTCGATGAACCGTTCCCCAAAACCTACAATCAGGGCATTATTCTGGGTCCCGATTCGCAAAAGATGTCCAAAAGTCGTGGCAACGTGGTAGACCCGGATCAATTGGTTGCCCGCTTTGGGGCAGATGTAGTGCGCGGCTATTTGATGTTCATTGGTCCCTGGGATCAGGGCGGACCCTTCTCCATGACGGGCATCGAAGGGGTCAGCCGCTTCTACGGGCGCGTCTGGAACCTGATTCAGACCAAATGGGTCTATAACGAGGGCAAAACCGCACAGGAAAAAGATGTCACCAAATTGGAACGCGCCATCCATCAAGCCATTAAGCGGGTGGAGGATGCCTACGAGTCTTTTAGTTTCAATGTGGCAATGGCGGCGTTGATGGAATTGTCGAACACAATTCGGGCAGTTCCGAACGATACACCCGAAGTGATTAAACATCCTATCTGGGATGAAGCCATCAACGCCCTGCTGGTGATGTTGGCTCCGTTGGCTCCGCATATCACCGAAGAATTGTGGGCAAAACGGGGCAATCCCTACTCGATTCACCAGCAACCGTGGCCCACGTATAATGAAGCCAAAGCCCGAGAAGACAGCTTTGAGTTGGTGATTCAGCACAACGGCAAAGTACGGGATCGGATACAAGCCCCCACCGGTATCAGCGAAGCCGATGCTACTGCTCTGGCACTGGCAAGCCAACGGATTCAAGAATTGTTGGAGGGGCGCGAGCCGAAGAAGGTAATTTACGTTAAAGGTAAACTGATTAACATCGTCGGATAAAGAAATAAGAGAAAAGAGTGAAGAGCGAAGAAAATCTTCGCTCTTCACTCTTCCTTCTTCACTCTCTTTTGGAGAAATGATGAGTAACCATAGCGCAATTCAGACGGACAATGCCCCCAAAGCCTTGGGACCCTATTCGCAGGGGACGAAATGGGGCGATTTGATCTTCACCGCCGGACAGGTCGCCATTGACCCGGAAACGAGTACCTTTATCGGAGGGGATATTACTGCACAGACCCATCGTGTATTGCAGAATTTGCAGGCGGTGTTGCAAGCAGGGGGCAGTGATTTCAGCAGGGTCTTAAAGACCACTGTCTACCTGACCACAATGGATAATTTTGCGGCAATGAATGCGGTCTATCAAGAGTATATGCCCGGAATTTTTCCGGGGCGCACCACGATTGCGGTTAACCAACTGCCACTGGGGGCGTTGGTAGAAATTGAGTGTGTGGCGTATACGGAATAGGCTCACGCAGAGAACGCAAAGCCGCAAAGAAAGTTTGGACGAGGGGCAGTCGAGCAAGCGACTGCCTCTTTTTGATTATATTGATTTCAACGTTAGAAAAGATTTATTGTCAAACCAACTTACACTAATTCTGGTAAAATAATTTACAATTTGTTACTTCCAAGAGAATTATATCTATGAAAATCCCTCAATGGCTTAGACCTTTTCTCGCCCCTCTTGCTTTCTGTATTGGGGTCGGACTTTTAATAGTTTTAGGCGTACAATACACCGCTATCAGAGATGATTCCGTTCTTATTGATTGTGCCCCATACTTGAATGACCCCATGATGGATGCACCCTTTGGAGAAACAACACAGGCAACCTTACAGTCTTGGGTTGAATCTGCTTATGGGAACTTCGAAAATTGGAGTGATCGCCAATGGCCGGATGGAACCTCAACCGTAGGGTGGACCGCTTCGCTAGGACAATATCGTGCGGATTTTACAGACAACGGAAGTGAATTATTGGACATTTCCAAAATTCTAGGGCGAGAAAATGAATTGAGTGGGCAACAGGTGATTCAGTGTTTCGGAGAGCCAGCTTTTTATCAAGCCTTTTACCAACAAGAGCCACATCATATTGCCCTCATTATTGAATTGATATACCCGGAACACGGTCTGATTCTTCGTAGCTATGACCTGTCCAACTGGTTTGGTAGACCTCAACCTTCATCACGTGCATCCTTTAAATATATGAGCGGCTTCCCTCCCATCGAGGCAAATCGTGATGCAATCGCCCCTTATATTGCAAGATTATGGTATTTAGAAGAGTGGGACGATGAAGGCTGGGCACAAATAGCAGTCCATGAGTGGAATGGATGGGACGATATCCAAGTCATAACCGATGAAACCATTGCCGCAGGTTCGCCCCGCGCCCCGGCGATTGCCACCGCCATTGCCGCCAACTTTCTTACCGCACCCCCTTTTCCTATACTGGACGATCCCACTTCACCGACTTGCAGGGCTCGCGCGTGCGGATCGTCGCGACCGACTTCGACG
>CBKYSX010000583.1:0-3528 GCA_966690745.1 uncultured Ardenticatenales bacterium | reverse complement strand
CTTGCGTCCCGTAGAAACAAAGCTACAAACGGTAGGCGAATCCGTTGAGGTATAGGCGGGTTGGACACGATCCCTGCTCTTTAGGATTACCCACAACTGAACCGAGTCCATGTGGGTAGGGGCGGGTGGTCGGAATGTCGAATATATGCTTATAGAGCGCACACCCGCCCGCCGTTGCCCCCAATCCATACCCCATCCCATTTTGGAACGCGGGCGGGTCTTTAACAATAGTTGCATCGCTCTTCATTCCGATGTGTGCATAGCACATGCGCGTAGCGATGCCCCTACCTGACAACCTTGGGGGTTTAGGTTGTATAGATATTGATAAATGCGCGTAACCCTCAGGCTTAAAGGACGGGGTACGAACTATATTCCCAATAATCTCAAAGCCAATTTTTCCCGTTCCTCTTCACATTTCCCCGTACCTCTGCTACAATACAACGCGAATGAACATTTGTTCCAGAGGGCAGGATGGCAAAAAGCAGTACCACCACGCGCAAAGCCACAACCAATACACGCCAGAGCACCAATAAATCACGCACGACGAATAAACGGGGCGCAAAAACGGCATCCCCTGATGTTCCCTTATTCCCCTTCCCCAAAATCAATATAGAGTTGGTGATGGATGCCTTGGGGGCGGTGATTACGGTGCTGGGTCTGCTGACGGGGTTGGCAATGCTCCCCAGCGACCAACCTTCCAGCGTGCAACCGTGGCTGGATGTGCTAGCGTACCTGTTTGGCACGTTGGATATGGCAATCCCGTTCCTGCTCATGGGTATCGGGGTCTGGCTGGTGGTGCGTCGTTTTGTCAATAACAGTGCAGTGCGCTGGTATCGCCCGATGGGAGCCATCTTTTTTGCCATCGCCCTCTTTGGCTTGTTAGGCGTAGCGGAACTGTGGGAGGTTCCCGTTCTGCTCGGCAATGTGCCCGTATGGGTAGAAACCGTTGCCCCGCGCCAGTACGGAGGTGCAATTGGTTTGTTTCTGGGGCGCGGCTTCATCATGGCAACGGGCAAATGGGGTGCGGTGGTGCTCCTCGCCGGGTTGGGCGTGGTCGGGGCGTTATACCTCTTTGAACTATCGCTGGCGGAAATTGCCCAGGCGTTTGCTCAATTCCGCGCCAAAGCCTTCCCGCCCCGTCCGGTCGTCAACGGAATGGGTGCGCGAAGTAGTACGCCTTCTAATCAGATGCCTCTGCCCAATTTTAATGAATTGTTTGAGCAGACGGTTGAGTTTTGGAGCAACGTTCGCAGTAGCGTTTCCCGCCAAATTCAGAAACTACGTCCCGTCCCTGTGGATGACAACGGCACAGATTCCGTTGCTCCCTTTACCTCTACCCCGAAACCTGCCCCTGCTCCGGCGGCGGCAAAAAATGTTGCGCCTTCCCCCGCTTCCGCCTTCCAACCTGATATGACATGGGGCACCACCAGCCAATGGCGGCTTCCCCCGTGGCATGAATATCTGGAAAGTCGCGAGGAAGGTAGCCTTGCCGATGAGGATGTCCGCCGTAAAACCCACACCATTGAGGAAACATTACGGGAGTTCGGCGTTCCGGCGCGGGTCATTGAAATCAATCGCGGACCCACCGTGACGCAATTCGGCGTGGAACCGGGCTTTCTGATTCGTAAAATCCGGGGGGAAGAAAAGAAAATTAAGGTCAAAGTTTCGGCAATTACGAATTTGCAAAATGACCTTGCCCTTGCCCTTGCCGCGCCCCGTATCCGTATGGAAGCCCCTGTACCGGGGCGGAATTATGTGGGCATTGAAGTGCCCAACGATAAAGCCAATGCCGTGACGCTCAAAGATGTAATGACATCGGATGAATTTCAGGGGATGCGGGCGGGTTTACGGTTGGCATTGGGGCGGGATGTGATGGGCAATGCGGTGGCGGCGGATTTGGGCAAAATGCCCCACCTGCTGATTGCGGGAGCCACAGGGTCGGGGAAATCGGTTTGTATCAACACGGTGGTTGCCTCGCTGATTTGCCAGAACACCCCCGACCAATTGCGCCTGTTAATGGTAGACCCCAAACGGGTGGAATTGATTAACTATAACGGGATTCCCCATCTGATTACGCCGGTGGTGGTGGATTTCGAGCGGGTGGTGGGGTCATTGACATGGGCAGTGGCGGAAATGGAGCGGCGGTATCGGATTTTCTCGCAACAGGGAGTACGAAACCTTGCCGCCTTTAATGCCCGTGCCTATGAAAAAGGGGAACGTCCGCTACCCCATATCGTGATTATTATTGATGAGCTGGCAGATTTGATGATGGCGGCAGGTCCGCAGGTGGAAGCGTTGATTTGTCGTCTGGCGCAGATGGCGCGGGCAACCGGAATGCACCTGATTATCGCCACGCAACGCCCCAGTGTGGACGTGGTGACGGGCTTAATCAAAGCCAACTTCCCCTCACGGATTGCCTTTGCCGTCACCAGCCAGATTGACAGCCGCGTGATTTTGGATCGTCCCGGTGCGGAATCGTTGCTGGGGCGGGGCGATATGCTCTATCAGGCTTCGGATAGCGGCGTGTTGGTGCGGGCGCAGGGCTGTTTTGTCGGGGATCGGGAATTGGAAAAAGTTACGGAATACTGGCAGGAACAGGCAAAAAGCGTTCCTGCCAAACCTTCCCCCACCCCTGCCACCGCCGTTACCTATGTGGAGCCGACTAAGCCATTGGATTGGGATGAATTGCTGAAGGACGACAGCGACGAAGAGGACGATTTGCTCCCTAAAGCGCGGGAAGTGGTGGCGCAAGCGGGAACCGCCTCTGTCTCGATGTTGCAACGTAAATTGCGGGTGGGCTTTGCGCGGGCGGCGCGGATTATTGATTTGTTGGAAGCGGAAGGTACCATCGGAAGTGGCAATGGTCCGGGCAAAAATCGGGAAGTTCTCGCCAATGGCTCCGCTACTAATGAGGATGATGAGGAAGAGGATTTTTTCGATGATTAAGCCACCCAAACTCAACCCCGGCGACACGGTAGCCACCATCACCCTCTCATGGGGTGGTCCTACTACCTTGCCCCATCGTTATGAGGCAGGCAAACGCCAATTAGAAGAGGCGTTTGGCGTGAAGGTGATTGAATCCAAATATGCCCTTGCGGATGCCGAGTGGCTCTGGCGTAACCCGCAAGCCCGCGCCAATGATTTGATGGAAACCCTTGCCAACCCGGAGGTCAAGGCGATTATCTCCACGATTGGCGGGGATGATTCGATTCGCATTCTTCCCTACCTTGACTTGAATGTTATCCGGCAGAACCCCAAAATCTTCATGGGCTATTCCGATACCACGATTAGCCATTTCGCCTTTTATCAGGCAGGGGTGGTCTCTTTTCAGGGTCCAGCAATTATGGCGGGCTTTGGGGAAAATGGTGGCTTGTTTCCCTATATGGTCGAATCGGTGCGGCGCACCCTCTTTTCCACCGACCCCATCGGTGTCATTCACCCAAACCCTGAAGGCTGGACGGTAGAACATAAGGATTGGGGTAAACCGGAATTGCAATCGGAAAAACGTACGCTAAATCCGACGACCGG
>CBKYSX010000582.1:0-3531 GCA_966690745.1 uncultured Ardenticatenales bacterium | reverse complement strand
AATGGTTTGTTTGAGTTTGTTAAAAATGTTCATAAGACTCTATTCCACTTTCTGCCAACTACCCTCTTCAGCAAAACGGGTAAGGAAATGGGCAAAGTGACCGGAGTGTAAAATGCCTGCCAGTAATTCCGCGCCATCCACCAAACGGGGTCCGGGGCGGTTAAAATAGGCATGTCCATTCACGGCATATACTTCGCGTTGTTGTACTGCCGGAAGCGTATCCCAACCCGGTTGCTGTTCGAGAATACTTACTTCGGCGAGGGTTCGTGTCACATCAAAGCCGCAAGGGAGCAATATCAAGACATCAGGCGCACAGGCAACGACATCCTCCCACGATTTACGGATACTTGGCTCACCCGCCACTGCCAACAATTCGACACCCCCTGCCAATTCGACCTGTTCCGCCACCCAATGCCCTGCACAAAAAATAGGGTCCAGCCATTCAATACAGACCACTCGCTTTTTAGGCAACGGGGCGGTTTTGGCGTACAAATCATCCAATCGCGCTTGTAATTCCGCAATCGAACGTTCCGCTTCAGCCTTTCTTCCTGTGACTTCACCCACCGTTCGGATGTTCGTAAGCATTTCACGAAGGGTGCGCGGCTCCAAAGAAATAATGGTGGTTTCCCCTTCCAGCAACCGTGCCGCCTCTACCACACGGTCATAATTGACGGCGCACACATCGCATAGTTCCTGTGTCAGAATCAAATCAGGGGCGGCGGTGCGCCATGCCTCTCCATCAATTCCATAAATACTGGAACCATGATGTCCGCCTAAGGAGGCGCGAACTTTGTCATCAATTTCGCGGCTGGAAAGATGCGCCCCGTGTATATCAGCATGGGTCAGGACGGGGACATCCGCTATAGAAAGCGGGTAATCACATTCGTGGGTGCGCCCCACCAATTTCGGTTCAAGCCCCAGCAATGCCACGATTTCGGTGGCACTGGGCAACAGTGATGCGATCCGATTCATAGATGTTTGTTTAGAAACAGGTATGGAGAAATCAGATGAATTCATTCTCTCCACGCTCCGCTCTTTCCTCTTAGATAACTTCCTTTTTCCTCGCCGCCATTGTTCGATCCGCCCGGAAAGGATTATCGGTTTGGGCAACTGTACCCAAAAGCGTACCAATCACCAATTCACTCCCCCCAATGCTTGCCATCACCCCATGTCCGCTATACCCCACATTCAGATATAACCCTTCAACACCACTCGGTCCGAGGAGGGGTCGGCGGTCGGGCGTATAATCATATTGTCCGGCGGCGATGAACCAATGGTCATCGTTCCGCTCCCATACCGAGTTCCAGAATGGGGAAAGATGACCCACGCTAAAAGGACTGTCAGGGTCTAACATCGTTTCGTAATAAGCAGGGTCGGTGGGTACAGGGTCGGCGGGTTCGGTTTCGGGGGTAGTGGGGTCGGTATAAATCAGATACGCGCCTTGCAAGGCGGGTCGCCAATGGCTCCCCGTATCATCATCAATCGTCATCGGTGCCCATTGGGGTACTTCCGGGACATCGGGCAGAACCAATTTCTGGCGCACCGTTGGGGCGATGGGAAGGTGTAGCCCCACTTTCGCCGCCAATTGCCCCGTAAAAGGACCCGCCGCCAGCACCACTGCCCCCGCATGAATCGTTCCTTGATTCGTGACGACCCCCGTTACGCGCCCCCCGTCCCGGATGAAATCGGTAACAGCACAGTCGGTGACAAACGTTGCGCCACTCCCCGCCGATAGCCCCCGCGCAATCCGTTTCTGGTCAATAAACCCATCCCCGTTACGGAACCGTGCCGACAAAACCTGCCCTTTCACGAGATAGGGCAATCGCTGTTCGACTTCTGCCTGGTTCAGCAATTCCACATCGGTCAAGCCCCATGAATGTTGATCGGCAACGATTTTGCGGTGACGTTCCACCCCTGCTTCGGTGCGGGTCAGCCATAAATACCCCTGCGGACGCATCCCGATATCGTACTTCCCCGGCAACCCCGCCGCCTCGCTAAAATTGCTGAAAAAATCCACCGATTTGCGAACCATCGCCATCTCTTCGGGATTATCGAATTGCAAACGGTACGCACCGGTAGCGGCAGGGGTCGTCAGCGAACAGAGCCGCTTGTGTTTTTCCAGCACCACACAGCGCAACCCTGCCTTTGCCGCAAAAAAGGCAGTTGCCGCCCCTAGAATCCCACTGCCCACCACGACCACATCTGCCTCGTTCGGCAGGCGATCCGCATAATTGATTGTCAGGGTATCCATAAATATCGAACTCCATTAAGACGGGACGCAAGACGTAGGACGCAGAAACGGATAAACCACAGAGAACACGGAGGATACAGAGAACTACGAACAGTTAATTTTGCAATAATCCTCTGTGCCTCTGTGTCACGTCGTAGGTCGTTTCTGCGTCCTGCGTACCGCGTCCTGTGGCTATGTACTTTCCTCATCCACCACCCTCGGCAAATAACCCGCTTTACGAAGGAGCGCAACAATTTCGGACTGGCGAGCCGTGGGAATGATCACGGCTTTGGGTCCAACCACCCGCACGAACAGTTGGGCGAGGTGGGGTTGGCGTTGCAAATCCCGCAACAATTTAGGGTCGTCTACTTCCAGCAATGTCACGGATTCCAGCGTAATGCGCCCCACCCCCAGCGCCCATTTTCGCAGGGTATCCTGTACTGCTTCGGGCAAAAAACCATTGGTGGTATGCTCCAAAAAGCGCAGTACCCGTTGAATATCGCTCCCCTCCATCAACAATGCCACCACCTGTTCCCGATTCAGTTTATACGTTCCCTGCTCGGTGGGAGCACTCAACCGTTCAATATGGAGCCGTTCCCAATCGTCCGCCCCCTCCGGCACATGTATCGTGCCATCGGCGGCAATCACCATCGGGGCGCGTTCGGGGTCGGAGGGCAATTCAACAGGCTTGCCCAGCCATTTTGCCCCCCAAACGGTCAACTTAAAGGCAAAGGGCGCACGTTCGCCGGGAGCCAGATAGCCCAAATCCACCACCCCCAACCAGAACAGCGGACCCGCAAAGTAATAACGCAATAATGAGCCTTCGACCTGTTCCCAGTTCTCCCAGCCCAGCAATAATTGCCCGGTTTGGGCGTGGCGAATATACCACGATTTATAATCTCCATCGGGGCGTTGGAAATCGGGGTCTACCCGTTTCATCACCTTTACAAAATCGCCAATCCCATACCACTCGTCGGGGTCTAATTCCCGCAAATAGCGGAGCAACGCATTGCGGGCGCGTTTGGGGTCATTGCGCCAGCCCGTTGCTTCGGGGCGCAGGGTCGGCACACGCCATAAATCATTCCAGGTCGGGTCATCCGCCCATGTGCGCTGCAGGGTTAACAGGCGGCGGGCGCGGGGCAATTCTAACCATTTGCGGGCACGCGTGGTTTTGGGTTTAATTGTTCCATCAAGGGTTGTTTCAATCAGGTCTAGAGTACGAAGCAGATGGAGCAATAATGCCAGTCGCTGACTATCCCGTTCCTGATTTAAGGCTTCGGTTGCTTCCGCTACACTAAGCC
>CBKYSX010000581.1:0-3534 GCA_966690745.1 uncultured Ardenticatenales bacterium | reverse complement strand
GAAGGAGAGTTAAAACAACCATAGGTGGGACCGATGATGTTGACAGTTCCTGGAATGACCTCAATGGTAGTGGCATTAGGTTTACCATATTGCTCCCACAGCCAGCGTAGCACCCGATCCCGCCCTGCCCATTCGTCTTCAGCAAGTGAATTACTGTAATAAAAAGTGGTGCCGGATTGGAGCTGGGTCACAAGATCAGTTAAGTCAGACCCGATCATCTCACTTTCCGCCGTTGAAACCACAATCAAGTGTTTTCCTTCCAGCACCCCCGTATCGCGCAACCCCTCATAGGTACGTTTGACAGCAGGACCCGTCCCACTCCCCCCCACTTCCTGTTCCCGCATCACAGAAGGGGTAAGATTCTCGATATGTGGCACGGCATCGGTATAGTCAGGTACGGCAGTCCCCACCAGATTGAAACAGCCAATCGGGGCATCACAAATTACATGCACATCCGGCATGGTACACATTGTCCATACCGCCGCCCAATAGCCTGAACTATCTGATAAATCCCGTAAAATGGTTGGCATAAGTGTATTTTGTGACTATGCGAAAACGCAAACGACTTCAATATCCAACAAAAAAAGCCGCTTGCGTTATTCACTCCCTATTCGTTAAAGAAAGTTTGCATCCATTGATACCGTTCGCCCTGCTTCAAGGCATCACGGATAAAACCGAGGGTTGCTGCCATACCGCCACTCAAAAAGAAGGGGCGCGAGGCAAGTTGGTTTGTAAAGTACATGGCAGGAATCCCACGCTCTTTGGCTATTGCGGCGAAGGGGGTCGTCCCTAAAACCAAATCAGGCTGGAAACGATCCAGTGCATCCACATCATCTTCAAGTGACTTACGGTAAACCACCTCATGTGTCCCTTTGGAGCGTAACCATAATTCATCTGCCAGCACCAAAGGCTCAGGACCAATCGAAGTCGAAACATACGGGACATGCGCTCCCGCTTCCACCAACAAACGGGCATAGGCGAGTTCCGTGCCTTCATACCCTGTCACCAGCACCGTACCGCTTACAGGCAAGGCGGCAAGTAACCCTTGCGCCCGTTCCCGTTCCTCTTCCGCTACCTGGTTCACCAATACGGGATCTAATTTCATTAAGTTCCCGACTGCCTTAATCCACGCGTACGAACCACTCGCCCCCACAGGCGCACCCCCGACCACAGGCGTTCCCCATGACCGAAAAAGTCCCATCGTTTCTTTGTAGAACGGATGCAAAGGCGCAACCACCCCTGCCCTTCCCGCACGGCGCAAGTCCTCTACGGTACGTCCCGGTAAGGTAATCGTTGCCTCCACCCCCATGCGCCGCAAAACCCCATCAATCATTAACGGGTCTGCGGGAAAGACCTCCCCCAGCAAAACCACAGTGCGTTCTTCTTTCGCACCTGAGTGGTCGCCCATACGCTTCAGCAAGGCGGCAAGGGCTATATCTTTGGCTTCGGGGTGGGAATGGATCGCATACGCGGGGACACGAACAAGGACAACTTCGGCATCGCCGATTTTTTTGGGCAGAAGTTCTTCAGGCAAACCCGCAGTTTCTGCCACACAAAGCGAAATCACGGGGATGAGTTGCACCCCTGGTTCGCGGGCGGCAACCTCAATCGCGGCACGTGTCCCTTCGACAATTTCGCCGCTCATCAATTCCGCCGTGCCGAGTTGGGGCGCAAGAATTGATTTTCGTGCGCCATAAAAATGAGTTACAAAGGTCAAGCCATATAAACAGCCTGTATCCGTCGCCATCACCGGATGTGACCCTTCCATACGGGTCAAAATTCGAAGCGACCCAAAGGCGGGGCACATGCTCTGCGGGTGCAATTGACAGGGCTTCCCGTTCTGTTGCACCATCGGCAGGGGTATCGTTTCAGTCATAAACCCTCAAGGTTAGAGACAGAGAGAAGAGCGAAGAGATTTTGTATATCTATCTCTCCATTCTCCTCTCTCCACTCTTTCTTATTCCAATTCTTTTCGTTGCGGCGGCTCCTTAAACGGATTTTCCCGCAAATAGGGGCGACGTGCATCCGAATCGGTCATCGCAAAGAACACTATTAACCCAATGACCGTCAAGGCAAGCGGAAAGTAACACAAAAAATAGGCAGTAATGGGTGTACCAACCATGATGGTCGCCTCCTTATCCTTTTGGTGCATGAGAGGGCATAATTACTTCTCTCATCTTTGCAGGATTAATGCTGAAATTCTCGACAAGTTCAATCACATAGCGGAAATGGTGACGCGGAATCGAAATAAACATATCGCTGGGTGCCACATGATTATACATCCGTCCCCCGCCATCACCCGGCGCAAAAACGCTGTTTTTCAGGTGCCACGGCGCGGCAAAAATCGAAGCACATGCCGACGGACCTAATTCTCCATAGGGGAACGTCCCTTCTCGCACCGAAGCCGCCCCTGCAATTTGCATTGCCTGTTGCACACTACACACACAGACCATCAAATCTACATGCACCCCCGCAGGCACATCATCCAACGGTGCGGCGGCAATTGCCTTAATCGTGCCTTTGGGCAAAGAATAACTTTGTTCTTTATTGCGCCGTGCGCCCTGCTCTGTAAAAAAGCCCTGTGCCATCGTTAGGTATTCCCCGGAGGTAATCACTTCCTGTGGCTCCGCATTCAGCCCCAAATGATACTGCCCCACCCAACAGTCATGATGGTTTTGGTCTACGTAGATTTTGCGTCCGCTTTCCGCCGCACTCACAATTTGACACGCCACAATATTGACAGGTTCATACCCATCGGGTGGCGCATCATAACAATACGTAATCGCTACCGGCCGCCGCTTCACCTTCAACTTATCCACCACAATATGATGGAGATATTTTAGATCCACATCTACGTACTCATCGCTCATACTATCTCCTCACCGGGCTAATGGAGGTTATCATTTCCCCGTTGTGCGTTCCGCTTTCCTCTATCGGAAACTCGGCGCATCCGTATACCGCAAATCAATATAGGAATAACTTTGCCCTCCGCGCAACAATGCGGTCAAAAAAGCAACCTTGTTGTCCAGATCATCCGTGGCTCCAATCCGAATTTCAGTAGCACCACTTGTCACCGTGATTCCATCATTGGCGCGTTCCAGCCCGGTCACATGCACCCCAATCGAAGTCAACATCTGTTGAACTTTTGCCTGTTCGGGGTCGGCGGCACGAACTTGAAAAACGGGCGTGAGTGTAAAAACCGGCAGGGTCAGGGCATCGGCTTGCCCGAATAAATCATCTTTACTGGCACTGGTCGGGCGACCTTCCGGTTCCTCCGCGCCAAACACCCGTAGAAAATCATCATATTCCAACGGCACATAATTTTTGGCGGCGCGAATGGTGCGATGATGAATACCACTTGCCAACGCGCCAAAAATATCGTTGAACTGCTCATCCTCAAGGGCAAGCTTACAAGCATCTGCCAGTTCACGCACGGTCCGGCTGAGCGGGATGCGCGTCAAAATCGGCAACCCTATCGCCTCAGCAAACTTATCGGCGGTATCACTGCCATCATCACGGTGCACCACCAGCCCT
>CBKYSX010000580.1:0-3541 GCA_966690745.1 uncultured Ardenticatenales bacterium | reverse complement strand
AATGGACAGAGCCTTTTCAATATGATCACTATTGTCCGCCATGAACCGGAAACTTAATGGGAGCATAATTGCGTGTAGACAAGCAAATAGGATTAGTGCCGGAAGGCGCGGTTTTCCGGTAAATGAACAGGCAAGTGCATATCCAATAATAGGTACTAAGGTGATCGTTGCCCAATCCATGAAAAATAAATAAACCCCAAGTTGAAGCTCTAACCTTGCCAATGAGGGTATCTGGTATGCCGTTACCCCTATTCCGTATATTGCGACAAGGGCACCTATCGCACTAAGGATCGCGGCTGTCATTCGAATCAATAATTGAATAACCCATATTGGCATGGTGATTCTCCTATAGGTGAAACTTTTGGACGTTCGACTCCATTTATATCCACCAAAATCTGCCACTACCAGTCCAAAAAGTGCCAAAAAGTGCCAACTTTGGAGAGGCGAGCGGGAAACATGGGTTGGGGGCATTGAATAGTATTTAATGCCCCTAAAAATGGAGGTCGTCGTAGCGGTTGGGGGCATCGGGGGGGATGGGTTGGAAGGGGCGGGCATAGGTGAGTTTCAGGGCAAGCCAGCCGGAGAGGGTAGGAGCAAGAAATTGGGGAAGAACGATTTCCAGGTCCGGGAGCAAACGGAACAAAAACTGAAAAGGGGTTAAAAGGTCTTTTGGTACCCATAGATCTAATAACAGTCCTAGAGTGAGCGATATAGGAAATGTAAAAGAGAAAAATGTGGCTACCAGTAAGACTAGGGCATGGAGGATGGCGACCATGCCTATATAGATAAGGGGTATATGCAGTTTGTTGCGTATCCATTCGGCAATCACTAGGGTAAATACCCATTTGATGGGTTGAATATAAACGAAGTCGATAAAGAACCATGTAATCATGCCAAATCCCTCGCTGTTGTAGGCATAGTAGACCGCATACATAGTCGAAAGGCTACAGAGCAAGCCGGTGATTAAGAGGGTTTTGAAGAAGAAGCGGCGGTTGGATGGAGAGAAGTGAGCAGGCATATTGATTTTTCCTCAAGCCGAAATTGGGAGAGAGGTTGACATAGGATCATTTTATGAGTTCAAAAGTGCCGTTCCCAGCCCATGAAGTGCCAAAAAGTGCCAAAAAGAGGAGAGAGGAAGAGGGAGAGTGGAGAGAACGGCAACCCACCCCCTAACCCCCTCCAAAAGATTGAGTCCCCAACAGATATTTGAACGGATAAAGCAACAGGGAAGGCGCACCACGGCAGTAGTACCCCGCCCCCCTGCCCTATAAGGGCAGGGCTAACCAATACAAGGTTGTAGGTGGAAGTATTTGTATTTCGTTGCCCCGTTTTTATGGAAGTAAGGGTATCTGTAGGGGCGTTGCCTTGTGCCCGCGCACTTTTGTTTGGACGCGGCAGGGCGACCACAAGGGTACGCCCCTACAGGGTGACGTTAAGCTCCATTAGAGCCGGGCAAGGGTCCGGCAAAGAATAGACATTCTCACTCGTCGGCACGATAAACGAGTGGCAGATAGAGTGTGCGTCTGTTGGGCGGGGTCGTGGTTATGGTAGGCGTAACCGTTGCGGAGGGGGTCGGCGGAACCACGGTTGTTGTGGGTGTAGGGGTAGCGGGGATTGGGGTTGTGGTTGGCGTGGCAGTAGAAGAAGTTGTGGTACTCGTGGGCGTAAGGGTAGCGGGAATTGTGGTACTTGTGGGTGTAGTGGTAGCAGGAACAATAGTAGTCGTCGGCGTGGCAGTCGGCGGGATGCCCGTTGCGGTGGGGGTCGGGGTAGAAGCCACCGGTGTCGGGGTGGGTGTGGTGGGAATCGGTGCCTCGCCCCGTACATAGACATCGGTCAGGGCGTTGGTATCACCCGGAACCAGATTGGTAGCACGCGATTGGAAGGCGATCACATTTCCGCTAACGGGCAGGGCGGCGCGTTCGCTGTCGCCGTTGCCCTGTGCATTTGTCGCCGTGAGCGAAATGCGGGTTGTGGTGCCGGTGGTTAGGTCATAGGCGAAAATATCATAGCGGTTGTTGGTATCGTCCGGCACCAGCACGTTGGAGAGCGATTCGTACACGACGATCAACCCATCGCCCGAAATATCGGGGTATGCCGAGGTATGGGCGGTCTGTTCCCCGTTTGGTCCTTCATTGATGCGAGTAATGGTATCCAGCTGACGGTCTACCACGAACACATCAGACAGACCGTTGGTGTCGCCGGGAACCAATGTGGGGCTGTTGCTCCAAAAGGTTACGAAGCGACCATCGTTCGAGACGCGGGGGTCGGAACTGATGTCACTACCGCCCGGAGTTGCCGGAATAGAGATGCGCTCCATGGTACCGAGTACGCGGTCTATCCAATATATATCCTGGTTAAACCCGGTACCCCCATCGGGAAAATTGTTTGCCCCGGTTTGAAAGACGATATAGCGTCCATCACTACTGATGTCGGGGGCGGTAGAATCAGCGTTGCCCGCTATCCCCTGATACTGTGACACCAATTCAAAGGTGTCGTCGAGGCGATTCCATATGTAGATATCGGTAAAGCCGTTGGTATCGTTGGGCGCGTGATCGTGCGCGGTGCGGAACACCACCCAATTCCCATCGTCCGAGATGCGACTAAAGGAACTGAATTCGAACCAGCCCGCACCCGGCATTCCCGGACTCTCGGATACCCGTTCGGTAGTACCGAGATGGCGATCACGGATGAACACATCGGCGACATCATTAAAGTCGTTGATAACGATATTGGACGCGAGCGAATCGAAGACAACGAAACGCCCATCGGCGGAGATAGAAGGGTTGACCGAGGTGCCGTTCGGGAAGCCGCCTGCGGTGGTACGGCTAATCCATTCCAGCGAATTATCACTGCGCGATTTGAGGAAAATATCGGCAACGTTGTTGGTGTCACCGGCTACCCAGTTGGACGATGAGGACATGAAGGCGACCAGTTCGCCGGGGGCATTGATAAATGAGGTTGAACTGGTGCCATTGCCCTGCGTGTTGGCGGCATCTACGGAAATGCGTGTAGTGGTGTCGCCCCCAAACGCGCCTGTAGGGATTGCCGCAACCATGGAGAGGGCGGCACACAGGCTAAAGAGAGCAATACGTTTAATTTGATTCATGGAATCCCGATTCGGACGGCGTGGAGCCGTTGTTATGATGCGGTTAATAGAAGTGCGTATGGAATATAGTAGACGTAGCAAAGCAAAAAATACAGTTTGGGGAAAGGGAAGGGAGAAAAACGGAGCAAAGAAGAGCGGGTGAGCAAGGGATGGGTAGGGCGGATGCTTCACCCCTACTCGCTCTAATTTTGCGAAAGATGGGTAGGCAGGGTCATGCTCCACAGCGAGGACGCTGTGGACTCCCGGCAAACGACGGGCATCGCTTCGCGCATATGCGTTGCACACAACGGGTGCATGTTGGAAGGTAGCGGTCAGATTGACCCGCCCTTATGAAATCATGGTTAGGAGAGGCTGTTCTTCATGGGCGATGGCGCGGTTGCGTCCGGTGCGTTTGGCGTGGTACATGGCGTGGTCGGCGGAGCGGATGAGGGT
>CBKYSX010000579.1:0-3542 GCA_966690745.1 uncultured Ardenticatenales bacterium | reverse complement strand
AATATGAAATCGAGGGTGCTCTCAACTCCAATATTGAAATCACAGCGATTGTGACAGATAGCCGCAAAGTCGTGCCGGGGGCATTGTTCATCGCCTATCAGGGACGCACCACCGACAGTCACCGCTTTTTACCCGATGTCGCGGCAAAGGGCGCGGCAGTAGCGGTGGTGGAACGCGCCGACCCGACACTCTCCATCCCGCAAATCGTCGTCCCCAACGGGCGCGAGGCGTGGGGTTGGCTGTCCTCGGCATGGGAGGGTTTTCCTTCCCATCATCTCAACGTTGTGGGTGTAACGGGGACTGATGGCAAGACCACGACGATGAACCTGATTAATGTGGTAATGGAAGGTTTAGGCTTCCGTACCGGGATGGTAACCACCATCGGGGCAAGGATTGGCGGGCGCGAGGTGGATACGGGCGAACACGTTACTACGCCCGATGCACCGATTGTGCAGGGATTCCTGCGTGAAATGGTCAATGAAGGGATGGAAGTTGCCTTGCTGGAAACCACCTCCCATGCGCTTTCTCAACATCGCGTCGCGGGGGTGGCGTATGATGTCGCAGTCGTGACTAACATTACTCATGAGCATTTGGACGAACATGGCTCGCTGGAAAATTATCGGGCGGCAAAAGCCAAATTGTTCGCGGGGTTGGCGGGTTCCCATCGCAAAGCAAATACGCCTAAAGTGGCGGTGATGAACGGGGATGATAGTTCCTATGCCTACCTCTCGAAACTGCTTGCCGATGAACATCTGGTCTACGGGATTGAAACACCCCATGCTACCCTCCGCGCCCGCGATATTCATTTTGAGCGGGACGGGACAGTTTTCATGGCGGACACCCCGATAGGCACAATGCCCATCTATTCGCCACTATTGGGTCGCTTCAATGTCTATAATATTCTGGCGGCAATCGGGGCGGGAATCGCGTTGGGGCGGCATCTGCCCGACGCAAAGGAACGGATTGCGAAAGGGATCGCCACGTTAAAAACCGTAAAAGGGCGAATGGAGCCAATAGATGACGGGCAGGATTTTCTGGCAATTGTGGATTTCGCCCATACGCCTGTTTCGCTGGAAAACGCCCTGACCACTGCCCGCGAAATGACGCAGGGACGGCTTTTTGCTGTGTTCGGCTCGGCGGGGTTACGCGACAAAGCCAAACGGGCCATGATGGGCGCGATTGCGGGACGATTGGCGGATATGAGCGTGATTACCGCCGAAGACCCCCGCACGGAACGGGTCGAAGATATTTCGGCGGAAATCGCGGCGGGGGCGGAAAGCGTTGGGGCGGTACGCGATCAAGATTATGTCATCATCTATGACCGTGCCGAGGCGATTGAATGGGCGGTGGCGCAGGCACAACCCGGCGATTTGGTGATTGCCTGCGGCAAGGGACACGAACCCAGTATGTGCTATGGCACGACCGAACATCCCTGGTCGGAACATGAAGCGATGCGGGCGGCGTTGCGGAAAAAACGTGGAATGTTGTACTCCTAGACAGGACGCAGGATGTAAAAACGGCAACTCACCACAAAGGGCACAGAGAACACAAAGACGACAAATGATATATTTTTTCTGTCGTTCTTCGTGCCCTTTGTGTTCTCTGTGGTTAATTTTCGTTGCAGTTTCTGCTTTCCGCTTTCTGAAATGTGGTATTTATGATTGCTTCACTCGAAGGTCGAATTGTCAATAAAATGGAAGATGAGGTCATTCTCTCCGTCAGGGGGGTGGGCTACCGTGTGAAGGTGACAAGCCCTCTGTTTGCGGAATGGCGTGAGGGGGGTGAAGCCTTTTGCTACACCCATCTGGCAGTCCGCGAGGATGGCTGGTCGCTCTATGGTTTTAAGGCATTGGAAGAATTGCGCCTCTTTGAATTGTTATTGACGGTACAGGGGGTGGGACCGAAAGCGGCGATGGCGGCACTCTCCGCGATGGAACCCGCCGCGATTGCGGGCGCGATTGCAGGGGACCAGGCGGCATTGCTGACGCGCATCCCCGGCGTGGGGCAAAAGACCGCCCAGCGCATTGTGCTGGATTTGAAACAGAAGGTGGGTGCATTCACCGATGGCGTGAGCATTGCCCGCCCCAGCGATACCGATGCCATTTCCGCCTTGACCGCCCTCGGCTATTCGGTGGCTGAAGCACAAGGGGCGTTGAAAGGCTTAGACCCCAATCTCACCCTTGAAGAAAAAATCTTCCAGTCTTTGCAGAAATTGAGTGAGTGATTGGAGTTCCACAACGTCCCAGTTGTGGATGCCGACCCCGCCGCACGTTCTACCCTCCAAGCGGCGGGGAATTGCATATGAGGTCACCATCATGCCACGCCTTATAGGGGTTCTAACGCTAAACAAACAATCCGTGATAACGGGTAAAGGACATTCAGTATTCAATGACCACTGACCCCACCATCTTCAACCAAAAAACCGCTACATGGAAATCCGAATTGGAACAACCCTGGATGCGTCTGCGCTATCAATTGGTGGCGGAACGGTTAGCGCATCATTTGAGCGATAGACCTTTGCGCGTGTTGGATGCCGGAGGTGGCACCGGCACTGATTCGATTCCGTTGGCACAAGCGGGGCACGAAGTGACGCTCGTGGATTATTCCGGGGCGATGCTGGCGGAAGCGCGAACGGCGGCAGAGAAGGCAGGTGTGGCAGACCGAATACGTTTTATCCGGGGGAGTGTGCTAAATCTAACTGGGTTAGTCGGCGATGGCTATGATGTCGTGTTATCCCACAACGTTTTACAATATGTAGAATCGCTGAAGGTAGGGCTACAGGCGGCGATAGCCCCCTTAAAAGCAGGTGGGTGGCTTTCATTGATTCTGCTCAATCGCTATTCGCAGGCATATCAGGCGGCATTGTTTGATTGGGAGTTTGAGAAAGCCGCCACTCTCGTAGGAGTGCGCGAGATGCAAGCACGGCTCTTTGACACAACCCTGAAATTGTATGACGGGGCGGAGGTGCAAGCGTTGTTGGAAGGGTTGGGAATGACGATGGTGCAGACGTATGGTTTACGGTGTGTGAATGATTACATCCGGGATAATTCGATTAAATACGAACCCCATTATTTTGAGCAGATGCTGGCGTTGGAGCGGCAGCTGAGTACGGAATACCCGTATTATCTGCTAGGACGGTTTTTTCATGTGGTGGCGCGGCGGAACAAATAAGAAAGAGCAATCAAAAGTACATCTAACTCGCCTACTCATCTGTCCATACGATCTCAAAGTAACATCAATTGTTTCCATTCCTGCGGTACAATTTCATAATTGCAAATAAATACCCCCTAACCGGATAGGGTCAGTCCTCCCCCCCTGCCCGATGGCTGACTCTCCCTGCTTCTGTATTCTCGTGGTATGAGGGCGTACTTCACATTGCCCTTTGTAAACGTTTGGAACTACAGGAGCCTATCATGTTTGTTGATACCCTCGAAACAGGCGCAACGCTGTTACACGACCCCCGACTTAATAAAGGAACTGCCTTTAGTCTGGACGAACGGGATACCTTTCAGTTACGGGGGTTACTTCCCCCGGCAGTATTT
>CBKYSX010000578.1:0-3553 GCA_966690745.1 uncultured Ardenticatenales bacterium | reverse complement strand
TTGCACCCGTTGCGCGTTCGTAGAGGGAAATATCCATGACCCCGTTGGTATCGTCGGGAATCAGATTGGTGGCGGTGGAATCGAAGGCAATCCATCCACCATCGGTAGAGATGGCGGGGTGGAGCGATGCACCGTTGGCGGGGGAGCCATGGGGGCGGTGGAGATGAGCGTGGTTGCGGCGGTGGTCAGGTCGTGCAGGAAAATATCAGTGGCGTTGTTATTGTCCCCACTGACCAGATTGGAGGCATCGGAAAAGAATGTCACCCACCGTCCATCGGCGGAAATAGCGGGGCGGGCGGAGGCACCGTTGCTTTCCGCGCCATCGGGGGCGGCACTTAAGCGCGTGGTGGTTCCGGTATCGCGGTTATAGAGGAAGATGTCCCGCATTCCATTGGTATCGTTGGCAACCAGATTGGTGGCATCAGAATGGTAGACGATGATACGCCCATCGCCGGAAAGGGTCGGGAATTCGGAGAAACCATTGCTTGCCGTGCCATCGTCGGTGCGGGAGAGTAGGGTGGTGGTGCGGGTGGCGCGTTCATATAGAAAGATGTCCCGTTCGGCGTTGCTATCGGCGGGGGTCAGGGTGGTGGCATCGGAATCATAGGTGATCCATTGACCATCGGCGGAAATCACCGCATAGTAGGAATTGCCATCGCTTTGGGTTCCGTCAGTGGCGACAGATATTCGTGTAGTGATTCCACTTTCACCATCACGTTGTACGATACCGCCAACGCACATTTCTGTCATTAGTAGAAGCCCGATCATGCTGAGCAGAAACGGTTTCATAGAATTGCCCCTTTCGACTGCCTTTTTGGGGCGTTCACGCCGCGCCGGAACGGGGTTATGATTGGGGGGTAGGAGGTGGGGGCGATGGGTGGGGAAAATGCTCTTACTCTATGAGTGCGCGAAAGGGGCAAAAAAATGCAGGGAAAACGGAAAGTGGAAACGGCGACCTCACCCCCCAACCCCCTCTCCGCACCGGAGAGGGGGAGATTTGTAGGGGCGACAGCATCCGCCCGTGATGGTGACACGATGGGGGTGGGGCATGAAACCCATTTTCTTGACGGGCGGGCGTGGGGCGTGACGGATGCTTCGCCCTGTCGTACGGATAGGACGCGGGGTAGGCACGGGGCTAATGGAAGGTAAGAAAATAATACCGTGACGTGCGTTGTTCCCCGCCCTGGAAGGGCAGGGCTATTGAATACGGAAGTTCCCCGCCAAGTACGCTTGTTTCGCAGAGTCCCGTATTGGGTTGCCCCGTCCTTTAGGTCGGGGGCGGAGGGCGTTACCGTGCCCTGAAGGGTTGGATTCCGGTAGGGGTGTGTAACGGTGCGACGATGAGGGTGGGTCACAGGTTCCATTTTGGGTGTAAAAGTGGGGATGTGACCCACCCCTACAGAACGACGACCTTGCCCCTTTCCTTCAGTTAAGGAGTAGGTACGGGGATGTGAACCCCTGATAGCGGTGGCGTGATGGTAGCTGTAGGTGCAGGCACGTTGTTTGTGCCGGAACCTGCGGCGGAGTGAACCAATGGGGGGTTGGGCGGGTAGAGAGGCGGGTGTTTATCCATGTTGGCGTTGCCGGAATACAAGAGGAACCATGACAACCGAACTGTTAACCTTACCCTGGGAGCAACCCGATTGGCTGGAACATGCCAAAGGGTGGATTTATGCTCAATTGGATGCGAACGGAATGCACACGGAGGATGAGATTGAGGTGGTGCATCAACGGATTTGGTCGGCGTTTCTGAAGGTGCAGACTCCGAAAGGGATGGTCTATTTCAAAGCCCCCGCGCCGATCTATGCCTTTGAGGCACCGTTGACGGAGGCGTTGAGCCGCTGGGACCCTGCCCATACCGCGCCCCTGATTGCGGTGGACGTGGAACAGGGGTGGATTTTGACGGAGGATGCCGGGGTGATGATTCGCATGTCGGGGGATACGGCAACGCAATATGAGCATATGGTGGCGTTGCTGGCTCCGTATGCCGAATTTCAGAAGGCGATGGCGGCGCGGGTTCCTGACCTGCTGGCGATGGGGGTGGAGGATCGCCGTCTGGCGGTTTTGCCCGCGTTGTACCGTCAACTGTTAGCGGATGAGGAGCAGTTGCGGGTGGGTCTGGAGTTGGGGCTGACCGCTGACGAATATGCACGGGCGCAGGCATTGGAGCCGCAGGTGCAGGAATGGTGTCAGCAGTTGGCGGAAATGGGGATTCCTGAAACGCTGGCGCATGAAGAATTGACCCTGCCGAATGTGTTAGTGGGGGAACGGGGCTATACCTATATTGATTGGAGCGACAGCAGTGTGGCGCATCCCTTCTTTTCAATGGTGGTGACGCTCCGTTCGACTGCCTACTGGCTGAAATTGGAGCCGAGCGGGGCTGAAATGCAACGGATGGTAGATGCCTATTTGGAGCCGTGGACGGCGTTCGCGCCCCGCGCCCGCGTGAATGAGGCGTTTGACATCGGGATACGGTTGGGCATCTTGAACCGTGCCCTGTCGTGGCAGAACACGGTACGCCATTTGTCGGCAGAGCAGAAGCAGGAGTATCTGGATTATGTGCCGGATTGGTTAAAGGATTTCCTGACGAATACGTTGTATGTAGGGTAGGGGACGGAACGCGGGACGCAGGACGTAGAAACGACAACGACGTAACACAGAGGGACAGAGGAACGGAGAGACGGAGGGTTATTGTAGGGGCGGGTCAGGGCATTGGAGGCAATCCAAAATGAACCCGTTGACCCGCCCGCCGTAGACCTCAACCCTTTTCCCCGCTCTAAAGAGACGGGGCTATAGACCCGTCATCTGCGGAATCTCGCTATTGACGGGTTTATAGTGTGCACCGCATATGCGCGGAGCGAAGTGGCTTGAGTGTCGTGTTCTGAACCATCATGGAGAGGGGGAGCAGGCGTAGGGGCGACAGCATCCGCCCGCACTTGTTACGCGCCGTCCGTGCGGCATGGAATCAAGGTTGTAAACGGGCGAATGTGTGGCATGACGGATGCTTCGCCCTCCGTACGAACGGGACGCAGGACGCACAAAACGGCAAACCGCGTAACGCAAGGGCGCAGAGGGTATGTTTTGTAGGGGCATCGCTACGCGCATATGCGTTGCACACACACTCTACGGGGCAATGGGCATGGAATTTGTGACCCGCCCGCCGTACAGACGGGATGCAGGAAACGACGACGGCGACCCACCCACCCCCCTTCCCCCCTCCCAAGAGGGGGCGTGCAAAGGGGAATATCCATTGGGTGCGTTATTCCATGTAACACGCAACAGGCTTTTATCGGGTATCTTCGTCGGTTTTACGCGCGACGATGATGTCTTGATAACTCAAAAAGTCGCTTCGCCCGCACCAGTTGCCGTAGTGGACAGGGGGTTCAAGCGTAAGTCCGACTTTGGCGAGTTCGGCGTAGACGGCGGCTTCGGGGAAGGCGATGGCTCCTTCTTCGGCGTGGGGGTTGGTGGTGTGGTAAGTGCCCCGGTCATAAATGAAGTTCTGACTGCTTTTGCCCTCCGCGACGAGGCTTTTGGCTTCATCATTGAGCAG
>CBKYSX010000577.1:0-3566 GCA_966690745.1 uncultured Ardenticatenales bacterium | reverse complement strand
GTTGCTATCCTTGCTAAGGTTGCTACCGTTTTGGAGACCCCCCTGGTAAGTAGCAACCTTTGGTAGGGGGTCAGGGAACGGCACACATCCAACATGGAAGGTGTGACCTGCCCGGCGTAAACCTCACCCCCCAGCCCCCTCTCCATCATGGAGAGGGGGAGCCATGTAGGGGCGAAGCATCCGCACGAGGTTGTTACGGGATGGGTGGGGCGAATGATAGGCGATGGTGGAGGGGCGGACGTGGGGCGTGACGGATGCTTCGCCCTGCTGTACGGACGGGACGCAAGACGCAGGACGCAGAAACGACAACGGCGACCCACCCCCTAACCCCCTCGCAAGAGGGGGATGGCGCGGGGAATCACGATGATTGTCACAATTGCTATTGAAAACCCCCACCCTACGTTCCGCGTTCGCTCCACGTAGGGCTACCATCCCTGCCACCCGTTGGCACGGGTTCCAGGGGCGCGGCACGAACCCCCGCAGGGGGTGGCGGGAATGGTAGCCCCATGTGCAGGGATGCGCCGTTCATCCCGGAACGTGGGGTGGACGCGCGAAACGTGAAATGCGAAACGGGAAAACCACGGGACGCAGGACGCAGAAACGGCAACGGCGACCCACCCCCTAACCCCCTCCCAAGAGGGGGGCTTGCGAGGGGAATCACGGGAGATTTCGACCTCCACTGGCAAAGAACGTTACACGTTCACCCCACTAACCACAACGGGGACGTTGTGGTCTCCCGGCATTATCGCGATTCCCTGACGGAGTTGTGGTATGCTTACCCCTGTTATTCCATTTTTACACCCCGGACCCTCATGCCCCTACGGTATTCCCGCTATCTGACAATTGCCTTGCTGTTCATTGCCTTTTTTTGGCTCTACGCCGCCATGTCCGCGCCCGAACTGGATTGGGGGGATGCGGGGGAATCCCAATTGGCGGCATGGACGGCGGGGTTGAGCCACCCGACGGGCTATCCCCTTTTTTTGATACTGGGGTGGCTGTGGACGCACACATTGGCACTCATCGGGGTAGAGCCGACGCGGGCGATGACGCTGTTTAGCGTGGTCTGCGGCGCGGCTTCCGTTGCCTGTATCGTTCCGGCGACCACGGCACTGCTCAAACGCACTGTCCCGAATAGTGAGAAAGCGGGGATTCTGCCGGGGTTGTTGACCGCGATTGCTTTCGGGTTGTCCCCCACCTTCTGGTCGCAGGCGTTATTAGCAGAGGTTTACACGCTTCATGTTTTGTTACTGGTGCTGTTCCTGTGGGTATTGTGGGAGGAGAAACCACGATGGGGGCTGGCGGCATTTCTGTACGGGCTGTTTTTAAGCCACCACCGTACGGCAATTTTATGGGTGCCGGGGCTGTTGCTATGGCTGTGGCTGGAGGCGCGGGAGCTGTTCCGCCCTGTCCCCTTTTTGCGCTTGTTGGGTTTGGTGCTGTTACCCCAACTCGCCTACCTCTATATTCCCCTGCGCGGGGTCGTGACCCCGTATTTACAGCAACCGATGGGCAACGGGGAAACCCTGAGCCTGTATGATGGTTCTTTTCGGGCATTTGTAGAGCATATTTTAGGAACCGTTTTTGCCGCCGATGTGGGCTTGCGCGAATCGTTGGCGGCACGGCTGGGGCGGGTGTGGGGGTTGTTGATTCTGAATGTTTCTTTTTTCGGGCTGGTTCCGCTTGTCGCGTTGGTATGGAGCGGGAGGCACGGCTCTGGTCGAACGCCACGAAACGGGATGCCCTCTGCCGATGTTTGGTTATTGGGGTCGGGGGTGGTCTTTACAATTTTGTTCGGGCTGTTTTACGCGATTGGCGATGTCGAAGTGATGTTCCTTCCGGCGTGGCTGGCTCTGCTCTGGCTGGCGGCAATCGGGGTGATGCGCTGGTTTGCCGCGATGCCGCGTGTCGGGGCATTTGTGGGCTTTTGGGTGGTAGTGTTGGTACTGGTGGCGCGTGTACCTTATGCACCCGACAGCCGCGCCGACCATACCGCCCCCCGCACGTTGGTGAATGACTTGTTTGCCGCCACCCCGCCCGCCGATGCGATTTTGATTACCAATGACCGCAACGAGTTGGTGCCGGTCTGGTATGCCCAATTTGCGGAAGGGCAACGGCGGGATATGACCATGCTTGCCCCGCTGATAACCCCGCGCCCCGAACACGCTACCACCACTGCGCTGACAGGATGGGCGTTGCAATTTGATCGTCCGGTCTATTTGACCAAAGAGATGCCGGGGTTGGCATTGCGCTATGACCTTGAACCCGCCGCCCCGCCGTTGGTGCGGGTGGTGGGGTTTGCCACGCTCCCGACGACCCCGCCGCTGGAAAGCAATCTTGCCCCGAACCTGACCGTGACGGGTTGGCAACCACCAACCACGCTTGCGGCGGGGGAAACCGTTTCTGTTCCGGTGGCGTTGACACCCCAATCACCGCTTGCCGATTCGATTTCCCTTTCACTCCAATTGCACGATGCCGGGGGCAATCGTTTAACCCAGCAGGATATTGCACCGGATGTCTTCTATCCGCCGACGGCATGGGCGGCGGGGGAGTCGGTGCGGTATACCTTCGACATCACTTTACCCGACCCGTTGCCGGAGGGGGTGGTGTGGCGGTTGAGCGGTTACGTATTGAATGAGGATGGGACGTTTACATCCGTGGGGCGGCAGGTGGTGTTAGGGGAGCAGTAAGGTCGCTCCGCCCCGTTATGTATGGAGCAGTTCGTCGTGTGTAGGGGCGGGTCAGGGTATGAAAGGGTAATCCAATATGCACCCGTTGACCCGCCCGTCGTTGTCGTGTCCCCGTCAGCTACATTGGTTCCATGCCCAACGGCGGGCATCGCTTCGCGCATGTGCGTTGCACACAATTGGTTCCATGCCATAACGGGTTCCATTCCCTGACCCGCCCCTACGAGCGATGCACCCATCACGGGAATGTTTTTCATCGTCGTCCATTCAACACCCCTGTCAGTGGTGACAGCTATGACCTATATCCTATGCCGATTTAAGTGAAGGATTGATGAGCAAAAGTTGCAATTGCAAAGAAATCGGGGCATAATCGCGGCAGAATTTACGGTTAGGTATAGACCATTCGCGGAAACGAATTGTCTGGAATATACAACGAAAGTATAAAATTATTGGATGAATATAACAACGACCCTTAAAAGAGAAGCGATAGAGGTTGAAAAAAGCATAGTACCATAGTACTCTTGCACATTTTCCCACAAAAATATTTAATATCCCTTGTAATTCAGTAACAAACATTATCAAGTTCTCATCTCAGGGCTTTTGGGATCTACAAAGTGGTCTAACCCTTTAGATGTGCTGAGAGAAACCCCTCCCCTTCCTCAGCCCACGACGTACCCCAAAAGCCATTTTTATCAAGATAAAGCGCGTGGTTCCTCCCCCCAAATTGGTACCACGCGCTTTTTCTTTTGGTCTCGGTCTACTGGTGATTCTTACCCCCTTTTTCCCCTCGCCGTGCATAATTTCTAACAATAAGCGCAAGGTAAGAAAGAAACCGGGTTTTCAACGGCAGAAACCCGGTTTCGGTGTTTTCTCGTTTGGTTT